>JBAYTM010000166.1:0-5753 GCA_041675685.1 Thiohalobacteraceae bacterium | reverse complement strand
TCATGTCGACGCTGCCGTCGGCGAACGGCAGGCACTCCATGTCGCCACAAACCAGCTGCGGGCGTCGCCGCCACCAGCCGGAGCGACGGCGTGCCTCGGTCAGCATCGGAGCCGCGATATCGACCGCCACGACCCTTGCGCGGCGGTAGCGCGCCGTCAATGCGCGGGCGATGTAGCCGGTGCCGCTGCCAAGATCCAGGACGTCGCGCGGCGCGGCCTTGATCAACTCCAGGCGCTCCAGCAATCGCGTGCCGACTTCGCGTTGCAGCACGGCGACTCTGTCGTAGTCGGCTGCGGCGAGCCCGAAACTGCTGCGAACCTGGTGCTTGTCGATTCGGGCTTGGTTCGAATCATCGCTCACGACAAAAACTCCAAAACCGCTGCCACGAACTCCTGCGGGTGGGAAATGAACGGCGCATGGCCCGCCTGCGAAAGTTCTTTTAGCTGCATCCGCGGGTGTTCGCGCTGGACGCGACGCAATGCGGCAATCGGCACCAGCGTATCGCGTCCGCCGCCGATCCATAGCGCGGGCGCGGCGAACTCTGCGAGACGCGGCCGCAAGTCGGCATCCCGCAGGATGCGCAGGCCGCCGCGCAGGGCCACGGGCGCCGGCGCGGGCGCCTCGGCAACCGCGCGGCGCAGCTGTCGCAACAGACCGGTGTCCGACGAGCCGCGCGCCACCAGACTGAGGAAGCGGGTCAAGGTCGCGGCGTAGTCCGTCTCCAGGCCGCGCGCGAAACCCTCGAGCACCTCGGCCGCCATGGCCTGCGGCCAGTCCGCCGTCGCGACGAAACGCGGATTGCTGGACGCCAGGATCACGCGCTCGGCCCGCTGCGGTTGGCGTGCCGCAAATTCCATCGCCAGCATGCCGCCCAACGACCAGCCCAGCCAGTGCGCACGCGCCGGCACATGCCGGGCCAGTAGCGCGCAGACGCTATCCAGCGTGAACGTCTCGGGCGGTGCGCTGAGCCCGTGGCCCGGCAGATCGATCAGGTGCAACCGGAACCGCGCCGCCAACTGCATCTCGATACCCGCCCAGACTCCTGCATGCAGGCCCCAGCCGTGCAACAGGACGAGATCCGGCCCCTGGCCGACACAACGGCAATGCAATGCGGTCGACATGGCTTAACGGGCCGTTGAACAACGCGCGGAGAGATGCATCGCGGCGTTGGAAGCGGGTTCAAAATGTTCGTGTACGACAAGTACACTCCGCTTTTCCGCCCGTTTCCGCCTCGCGCTGCATTCCCTGATCACGTTTTCAATGGCCCGTTAGCGGCTCAGCAACGCGCCGAAGGGGTGGCGGACGACCTCGTCCAGCGCCGACAGCAGACGATCGATGTGCTCTTCTTCGTGCGCCGCGCTGAAGGTGACACGCAACCGCGCCGTGCCGTCCGGAACCGTCGGTGGGCGCATCGCGGGAACCAGTATGCCGCGCGCGCGCAGGCGTTCGCTGAACTGCAACGCCTGACCGGACTCGCCGACCAGCAACGGCTGGATCGGCGTCTCCGAGGCCATCAAGTTGACGCCCAGTTCGGCGGCGCCGCGCCGGAAGCGCGCGATCAGGCCGCGAAGCTTCTCGCGCCGCCAAGTCTCCTCGCGCAGCAAGCGCAGACTTGCGCGGGTCGCCTCGGCCAATGCGGGCGGCGTTGCGGTCGTGTAGATGTAGGTGCGCGCCTGCTGAATCAGCGTCTCGACCAACGCCTCGCCGCCGGCGACGAAGGCGCCGAAGCTGCCGAAGGCCTTGCCGAGCGTGCCCATCAGAAGGATCCGATCGGGATCCCGCAGACCACAATGCTCCAGGCTGCCGCGGCCGGTCGCGCCCAGCACGCCGACGCCGTGCGCGTCGTCGACCAGCAGCCAGGCCTGCGCGTTGCGCGCATGCACCGCAAGCGCCGGCAAGGGTGCGATGTCGCCATCCATACTGAACACGCCGTCGGTCGCGACAACGCGCCCGCAATGGCCGCTGGCCCCGAGGCGCTGGCGCAGATCCTCTGCATCGCCGTGCGTATAACGCACCAGGCGCGCACCGCTATAGCGGGCCGCATCCAGCAACGAGGCATGATTGTAACGGTCTTCGAAGACCCGATCGCTATGACCGAGCAGCGCACCCAGCACGCCGAGATTCGCCATGTAGCCGGTGGAAAACAGCAGCGCGCGCGGATAGCCCACGAAATCGGCGAGCTCTTCCTCGAGGGCATGATGCGCGGCGCTATGACCATTGACCAAGTGTGCCGCGCCGCTGCCCACACCCCAGCGCTCGGCCCCTTCCTGGAGCGCACGCACCACCACCGGGTGATTGGCCAACCCGAGATAGTCGTTGCTGCAAAAGCTCAGCACCGAGGCACCGTCGATCGACATCTCGGGGCCTTGCGGACTCCCGGTCACGCGGCGTACGCGGTACAACTGTTCGGTCTTGCGCTGGTCGAGCCCTCGGCGGAGGTCCTTCATGGTTATCCCGCCGAAAAGGGGAGCTTCGACCACCGCGGCGCGAGAGGCTTGCGCGAAAACGCCGCGCTTGTGTCAGCCGGGGCCTTTGCCGCAGACAGCATACTGGTCAAACCGGCCGCAGGCCGAGGCGCTCGTACAGGCGACGATCCTGATCGCGCTCCGGATTATCGGTGGTAAGCAGGCGTTCGCCGTAGAAAATCGAATTGGCGCCGGCCAAAAAACACAATGCCTGAAGCTCGTCGCTCATGTCGCTGCGACCGGCCGAGAGGCGGACGTAGGATTGCGGCATGATCAGCCGCGCCACGGCGAGGGTGCGCACGAAGTCGAACGGATCGGGCGGCGCCGCCTCTGCCAGCGGCGTGCCCTCGACCCGCACCAGCAAGTTGATCGGGACGCTCTCCGGATGACGCGGCAGGTTGGCAAGCTGCTGCAACAGGCCGGCACGGTCGTCCTGCCCCTCGCCGAGGCCGACGATGCCACCGGCGCAGACGTTGATGCCGGCATCGCGGACGTGTTGCAGGGTATCGAGGCGATCCTGGTAGGTGCGGGTGCTGATGACTTCGCCATAGAACTCGGGCGACGTGTCGAGGTTGTGATTGTAATAATCGAGCCCGGCGTCCCTGAGGCGCGCGGTCTGGGTCGCGGACAGCATGCCGAGGGTCACACAGGTCTCCAGGCCGAGCTGCTTGACGCCACGGACCATGGCCTCGACCTGTTCCAGGTCTTTATCGCGCGGGCTCCGCCAGGCGGCCCCCATGCAGAAACGGCTGGCGCCGCGCGCCTTGGCTGCGCGCGCCTCGTCGAGGACGGCATCGAGCGGCAGCAGGCGCTCGACGTCCAGTTCGGTCTTGTAATGCGCGCTCTGTGGACAATAGGCGCAGTCTTCCGGACAGGCGCCGGTCTTGATCGACAGCAGGGTACTGATCTGCACCGCATTCGGATCGAAATGCGCACGATGCACCCGCTGGGCCGCGAACAACAGGTCGTTGAAGGGTCGCGCGAAGAGCTCGCGTATTTCGGCGCGCGTCCAATCATGGCGCAGCGCGTCCGTGGCGGGCGGCCTCCCGGTTGCGGCGACGGCCGTCGGGTTCATGTAAAGGTCTCCTCGGTGTAATCGGTGTCCTGCCAGTCCGCCTTGGCGATGCGCCGCAACGACCACAGCGACCAGGGAATCAGGATCACCGCGACCAGGCCACCGGTCATGATCCAGAGTCGCCAATCGGTGCCATAAAAGGTGCCCACAGGAATCACCAGACCGAACATTCCGTAAAAGCGATACGCGGCCTGCTGGGTGAAGTGACCGACCTGCGGGTCGGGGTGATGTCGGGCCATGGCGTACACCACCATTGAGACACCAAACCAGAGGATGGGCGGCACGATCATCAATACGAACAACAGCACCGTCGCGGGGCCGCTCGGTTCGGCCCAAAGGATATAGGGCGCGAGCACCAGCCCGGCAAGCGTGGCGGCGATGTTTCCGTAATCGAACAGCGACGCGGTCAACCGCGCGCTGCGCGCGGACACCTGTTGCGTTCCGGGCGGTACTGCGTCGGGGTCGGACATGCTGAACCTGCTGCTAAACTGGGACTTTCCGGGCCAGGGACTATGGCGCGGCACCCCGCGACTGTCAACCGAAAGGGATTTCAAATGGTTTACAACTGGCGAAATTCACCTCTATCGAGGTCGCTTTCCGCGCACTGCATTCTATGCCTGGGACCCGACCACAGCGGGTCCAATCTCTGCACGGAGTGCCGGCGGGATCTGCCCTGGCTGGAGTCGGCCTGTCCCGCCTGCGCCTTGCCGCTGGCGACCGGCGTCGGCCTGTGCGGCGCATGCCAGCACCGCCGTCACGCCTTCGACAACTGTATCGCCGCGTTCAGCTACGCGGCGCCGATCGACGCCCTGGTACAGCAGCTGAAATTCGGTGCGCACCTTCATCTTGCGCGGCTGTTCGCCAGATTGCTCGCGGAGCGCCTAAGAAATATTCCACGGCCCGACTGCATCATCCCGGTGCCGCTGCACCCGGCGCGTCAGCGTGAACGCGGGTTCAATCAAGCGGTGGAGATCGCCCGTCCGCTGGCGACCTACCTGGGTTGTCGATTGGCCCATGACACCTGTATCCGCGCCCGGCAGACACCCCCGCAGACGTCGTTGAGCGCGGGCCAGCGCCGTCGCAATCTGCGCGATGCCTTTGCGCTGCGACTGCCGTTGCAGGGACGGCATCTGGCGCTGGTCGACGACGTCATGACCACCGGCAGCACCCTCGACGCACTGGCCCAGCTGCTGCGCGGCGCGGGGGCCGAGCGCATCGACGTGTGGTTGTGCGCGCGCACGCATCTGGGGTGAATCTCGCGCAATTCGCAAAGCACCGCTCCGGGCGCGCGCTCAACTGTTGGCGGCGAGATAGTGCAGGGCAATGCCGACGAAAACGGCCGCGCCGAACCAGTTGTTGTTGAGGAAGGCCTGGAAGGAACCGGCGGGGTCGCGCTGCCGCGCCAGGTATTGCTGATAGAGTGCGAAACCGGCTGCGACCAGCAGACCGAGATAATAGAACAGACCAAGCTCCGCCATGCCGCCCACCAGCACCAGCCCCGCCAGCGCCAGAATCTGCAGGACGCCGATCACCAGCAGGTCCGCCTCGCCGAACAGGATCGCGGTCGATTTCACGCCGACCCTGAGGTCGTCCTCGCGATCGACCATGGCGTAAAAGGTGTCGTACGCGGTGGCCCACAGCACGTTGACCGTAAACAGCAGCCAAGCGAGCTTCGGCAGACCGCCCTGCACGGCCGCGAAGGCCATCGGAATCGCCCATCCGAAGGCCGCGCCAAGGACCAGTTGCGGCAGTTGGGTATACCGCTTGGTGAAGGGATAGGCCGCCGCCAGCATCAAACCACCGAATGCCAGATAGATGGTCAGCCGGTTCAAGGTAAGGACCAACATGAACGCGACCAGACACAACAGGGCAAACACCAGCAGCGCCTCACGCGGGCTGACCCGGCCGGTTGCGAGCGGTCGATCGCGGGTACGTCGCACCTGCGGGTCGAAGCTCCGATCGGCATAATCGTTGATCACGCAACCGGCCGAGCGCATCAGCACGACACCCAACACGAACACGAGAAGGATCGGTAGGCTCGGCATGCCCTCCGCGGCGAGCCACAAGGCCCAAAGCGTGGGCCACAATAGCAGCAGAGCCCCGATCGGCTTGTGCAGGCGGGTCAGCAGGTAATACTGATAGAGGCGTTGTTTCATAGAATCAGGAGCTAGGGGCGAGGTGCTAGGACCTAGGGTAGGAAATTTCGGCGTTG
>JBAYTM010000165.1:0-5766 GCA_041675685.1 Thiohalobacteraceae bacterium | reverse complement strand
CGCCGCTGACCTCGCCTTCGCCGTCCAGATCGGTCACGCCGCGGCGCGGCGCCGGCCCGATCTGTACCTCGGCGACGTCCTGCAGACGGATCGGCAGACCGCGTGGATCCCAGGCTACCGGGATGTCGCGGAAATCGTCGAGTGTCCGTAGATAACCGTGGGCGCTGACCATGTACTCCGCGCGGCCCATTTCGACGACCGATCCGCCGCCGGCGCCGTTGCTGTCGCGCACCGCTTGGCCGACACGATCCAGGCTGATTCCGTAGCGCGCGAGGCGCTCGGGATCCACTTCGATCTGGAACTGGCGCACCATGCCGCCGACGCTCGCGACTTCGGCGACGCCTGGCAGGCCTTGCAACTCGTACTTGAGAAAAAAGTCCTGCACCGCGCGCAGTTCGCCGGCGTCGTAGCGATTGCCGCGGTCGACCAGCGCATATTCGAAGATCCAACCGACGCCCGACGCATCCGGGCCGAGGCTCGGCACCACGCCCGGGGGCAGGCGGGCAGCGACCTGGTTCAGGCTTTCGGTCACGCGATTCCTCGCCCAATAGGTGTCCGTGCCGTCCGCGAAAATGACATAGATGAACGATTCGCCGAACATCGAGAAGCCACGTACGGCGGTCGAGCCCGGTACCGACAGCAAGGCGCTTGCAAGCGGGTAAGTGACCTGGTCTTCGACCAACTGGGGCGTCTGGCCGGGATAGGCCGTCTTGACGATCACTTGGGTGTCGGACAGATCCGGGATGGCGTCGAGCGGCGTATGACGCGCCGACTGGACGCCCCAGACCGCGAGCGCCAACGCTGCGATCAGCACCAGTACCCGGTTGTCCAGTGACCATTCGATGATGCGGCGGATCATTCCGCGTCGCCGCCCTGCAAACGCTGGCGCGTGGCGTTCATCGAGGCGGCGGCGTCGAGCAGGAACTGGCCGTTCACGGCGACGCGCGCGCCCTCCTGCAGGCCTGCGGTAATCTCGACCAGATTAGTGGTCTCGAGGCCCGTCTCCACGCCGACCGGTACGAAACGGCCATCGCCGCGACTCAACATGACCGTATCGCCCTGACCGCTGCGGAACACGGCGGAGCGCGGCAGTGCAAGAACCTCCCGCGGCGTCGTGCTCAAAACCGCGTCGACCAGCGTACCCGGCGTCAACCCCAAGCCGGTGTTGTCCAACGCGAAGCGCGCAATACGCGTCCGTGCAGCGCCCGTGGCGACGGGGCTTGCGAAGCGGAGCGCCGCCCGGACCTTCTTTTTGCGTGGGGTCGACAGTTGCAACTGCACGGTGTCGCCTTCCTTGGCCCAGGCCTGTTGGTCGGGATAGAGCGCGACATCGATCCAGACAGTGCCGGTGTCGACGATGCTGAGCAAGGTGGTCTGCGGTGTGACATAGTCGCCCTCGCGCGCCCCGACCTCGAGTGCGAAGCCCGACATAGTGGCCTGGATCGGCACGACGTCGAGTGCACGCCGCTTGGCGTCGAGCTCATCGAGCTGCCCGCGGCTGAGATCGGCGTACAGGAAGCGGTCGCGCAGGCGCAGGCGTTCGCGCGCGAGGCTGGCGAGGGCCTGGGCGTTTTGTCCGGAGATGTTCGTCATACTGCGCAACAGACTGTCGCGCCGCTGCAGCAGCTCGATGTATTCGCGTTGGCGCTGTATCAGCTCCGGCGCGTAGATGTCATAGATCGGTTGCCCCGCCTGCACCGGCTCGCCTGATGCACGGACATGCATGCGCCGTATCCAGCCGTCGATCTTCGGCGTGATGTTCAGAATCTTTGATTCGTCCACGACGACTTCGCCAAAAGTCTGTATATCGCGACTCAGTGCTTGCCGGGTTGCCTCCGCAAGGCGCACGCCGAGCTTCTGTAGCGTCGCCGTGTCGACGGCGACGCCCGGTTCCGCGTGGACGTGGCCACCGTCGGTCGGGACCAGATCCATTCCACAGACGGGGCAGCTGCCGGGATGGTCCTGCAGTATCTCCGCGTGCATGGGGCAGACCCAGAGTTCCGACGTCCCGGCGCCCGCGCGGATCGGTTCGAGCTTGGACGTGGCCGAATCCTTGGAGTACAAGGCGCCGTAGGTGCCAAGCAGCACCGGCAATAAAAACAGGACAAGCGCGACGAGTTTTGGAGTTTTCATAAATTGCATTGCTGGCTCTGCACTGGCGCGATGGCGTGGCCGCCCGTTGAGTCGAGTCCGTCCGGCTCGGACAGGGCTCGATATGCGGGAGGTCGACTATGTCGGACGCAGGGATGCGCAATGCACGGCGGAGCGCCAGTCGCGGGTGGCTTCCGGCGTGGAGCGTCAGTCGTCTTCAGGATCTCTTTCGACGAGCGCCATCTTGCATTGCGGGCAGCGCCCCGGCTCGTGGCTCTGCACTTCCGGGTGCATGGGGCAGACGAGGACTATTGCATCGTCCATATCGGCGACGGCTTGGAGTTGAATCATCGGTAGCGACGCGTCCGCGTGCGTCGCATCGGCGGCGAACGACGCGGTGTTGAACATCAGGCCGACGCTCAGGATGGCGGACAGGTAAGTCGTCAAGGACGATGCAAAAACAGTGGTTGGCAGTCTCATACGTTCACTCGGGTCTAGCTTATGGGATTCGATCGGAAGGCCGGTGAAGGGGCGCGTGACACGTGCCCCCGGGCTCCGGTCAGCGGACCAATATCTGTTCACCACGCCCCATGTCGGGATCGGCATCCTCGCTGAACATCAACACGGCGATGGCGCCGGTGAGCGCGGCCTTGAGCGAGTGCGTCACGATGGCGTTCGCGCCTTCGACCGGCGAGATCAGATCGAAGGTCGCCGCATCGCCCGGACCGACCACGAGGCTCTGCATGCCGTACGTGACATTCTTCGGATTGCCGCTCGCGTAGACACGGTCCCAGATACCGGCGATCGGGTGGAAGGAAGAAAACTCGTTCGGTCCGGCATTGACGAAGTAGATGCGCACGCGTTCGCCGGGCTTGGCTTGCAGCCAGCGGGTCGCCTCCGGGTCATGCACGGGGTCGTACTTGAAGATCCCGCCGTTGAACATCACATTGCTCCATTTGTTCGCCATCATTTCTTCCTTGGCGTCGGGGTTCGGATACAGCTCGGATTGTATGAGCACGTATTCACGATCCGCCTTCGGCATGGCGTCGGGGTCCTTCGGGTCGACGATGATGGCTCCGAACATGCCGCGGGCGATGTGCTGGATCATGGGATCGGAGCCGCAGTGATAGAAAAACACGCCAGGATAGTCGGCGGTATAGGTGAAGGTCTTGCTTTCGCCCGCCTTGATGGAGCCGAAATCCTGAACGACGTCGGCCCGGGCTGCGTGAAAGTCCATCGAGTGCGAATTCTTGCTGCTCTTGTCGTTGATCAGTGTGAACTCGACCGTGTCGCCCTCGGTGACGCGCACCAGCGGGCCGGGCACTGTGCCCTCGAAGGTCCAGGTACGATACAACGTGCCCTTGTTGTCGATCGGCAGATCGACCTCTTTGGCGTGGATGGTCACCTTGACGGTCTCGGCCAGCAGAGGCGGGGAGAGCACGGACAGGGCAGTGGCCATGGCGATGCCGACGATAGGGTTATTGGGTTTTTGCATTTCTATTCCTCGTTATTGTCTCGATCAACATTCACAAACGTGGCGCAGGTAAGCCACCATTTCTTTGATCTCTTCTTCGCTCAGCACATTGCCCCAGACCGGCATCAGCACCGACTTGTTGACGGCCAGGCCGCCCTCTTTGATGGCGTCGAACAGCTCCTGATCGGGGATGTCGGCCATCCCCTTCGCATCGGTGTGATCACGCGGCTGTACCGACATGCTGGCACTGTTGACGCCTTGGCCATTGCGTTCCAGGCCGTGACATTGCACGCAATAGGTGTCGTAGTTGCGCGTAGCGCGTGAATGGGGGTCGGCCGCGCCCGACAGCGTCGGCACCAGCAGAAGACAGGCACCGGCGACGGCAGCCGGCAATGCGTTCGATAGACGTTTTGACAGAATCATGGCGTCGCCACCTTACCGTTGAGTTGAACGATGTAGCCGGTGAGACGCTGCAGATCCGGCTCCGAAAGCGTCAGGCGCGGCATCCACACGCCGGGATCGAACGCCTGGGGATTTTTGATATAGCTGTAGATGAAATCGGGTTGCAGTCTCTCGGAGGCAGTGTGCAGTTCTGGTCCGCTCGACCCGCCACTACCCGGTTTTGCGCTGTGACAGGCGCCGCAGCCACGGAGCTTGTTGAAGAACATCGCCCCCATGGTCGGGCTGACCGCTGCGCCCTTGAAGGCGCCGGCCTCCACCGATCCATCGGCAGCCTTAAGGGTCATCAGATAGCTGGCGGCCGCCTGCGCGTCGGCGGACGACAATTGCGGGTGCGGCTCGAGCTTCGACTCGTCGATCGCATCCTCGGCCTCGGTCGGCTTCAGGTACTTCGTGTACAGCTCACCGCCTGCTCGGATGCGCGTTGGTGCAGCCAACCAGGATGCCAGCCAGGCTTCGGTGAATTTGCTGCCGGCGTAATGAAGATCCGGGCCTTTTCTCTGCCAGATGTGATCCAGTCCGGGTTTATCCGGCTTGGTCACTGCATGACAGGCGATGCATTGCGATTCGACGATGGCGCGGCCGTCTTGCGCAAACTCGGATGCGGATGCGACCAGACTCAGCGCCGCGATTGCAGCGGTTGACAGTTTCATGTGCGACTCCTGGTTATTGGATGGCCTGACCCTTGAAGCCGGGTGCGTCGTGCATGCCATACGGCTTTTTCAAGGACTCTTCGTAGTAGGAATCAGGGACGAACGCCTTGTCCTTCCAGACATAGCCTCCGTCCTTGGCATTGAGGTCCGTGTATTCGATGACGGTCATCATGCCGCCCATCGGTTTGTCGCCGTTCATGGTGTGAGAATCGACATGGTCATGGACCATCCAACGCCCGGGGTTGTCGGCTTCGAAAATGATGTCGTAACGCTCGCCCGGGTGAACCACGATGGTGTCTGCCTTGTACGGCGCGGGGAGCGCGTGGCCGTCTTTGAATACCACTTCGAAGACATGCCCGTGGATATGTATGGCATGTGCAAACTCGCCGGCACCGATGAGTCGTAGCCGGACGATGTCGCCGGTGGCGATGCGGATCGGTTGGGAGTCGGGAAACGCCTTGCCGTTGATGGTGAAGTAGTCGAAGACATCGCCCGGTACGCCGCCGTATCCCGGTTTGAATGCCCAGGCAGAGGCCCAATCGGACAGCATGAGGATTAAGTCTTTGGTGATCTCTTTCTCGATCGCAATGGGCTCTTTTGGATCGACAATGAACGGCCCCCACATGCCGCGTATCGCCGCGTGTTCGTTCACATTGACGTGACAGTGGTACCACATGGTCCCGGAAGGCTCGGCGATGAATTTGTAGGTGAAGGTGTCGCCGGGCTTGATGGCGGGCTGACTGACGTCGGGGACGCCGTCCATCTGCCAGGTGCCGCGTTGCAGCAGGCCGTGCCAGTGGATGGTGTGGGGAAGCGTCGTAAGGTTGTTGACATTGATGGTGACTTCGTCGCCTTCCTTCACATGAATAAGCGGACCGGGAACCTGACCGTTGAAGGCGAAGGTGTGGAACTGCTGCTTGTCGACCAGCGTAATACGCGTGTCTTCGATGTTCATCTCGAAGACGAAAGGCTCGGCCAACGACAGCGGCGACATCAGCAAAAGAGTAGTGAAAGATACGGCGACGAGAGAAATGCGTGGCGTACCAGTCAAGGGTATGGACGTTGTCACGTCGATCCTCCCGTTGTTTT
>JBAYTM010000164.1:0-5786 GCA_041675685.1 Thiohalobacteraceae bacterium | reverse complement strand
CGACGCGAGGATGCGACATAGTGTCGCACCGGGAGAATGGAGGGTAGACGGTCGGCCGTCGGCCTCCGCCGCGTCGCGGAACCGCCGGACAAGACCGCCGATCCGTCTGAACGAGTCATTGAATCACTATACAGCAGGACAAGAGTTGCCCCGGGGTGGGACCGTCATACCCGTGAAGGCAGGGAATCCAGGCGCCCGACCATCCGTCATACTCGTGAAGGCAGGGAATCCAGGCGCCCGACCATCCGTCATTCCCGCGAAGGCGGGAATCCAGGGGGACCGGAGAACTGGATTCCGGCATGCGCCGGAATGACGGGTTTCCAAATGCATGGATCGGCGACAGCCTGGAGGCGCAAACCCGGGCGTCCGAACCTCCGTTATTCCCGCAAAGGTGGAATCCAGGCGTCCGGCCATCCGTCATCCCCACGAAAGCGGGAATCCAGATGTCCGGAGCACTGGATTCCCGCATATGCCGGAATGACGGGATTCAAGCGCATGAACCGGAAGCGAGCTCTCCGACGGTATAATGGCCAACCATGCCGTCAGTACGTATATGCCGCACCGATCCCCGGCGGGGATCGACAGGCGCAGGCAAAACGCCCGGCCGACTGAAACTGGCGATATAACGACGTTCAAACCCCATGTTGAGTGATCTCCGAAAATTCCTGTTGCCGGCGGCCGTCGGCAGCCTGCCCACGGTCGGCATGCTGCGGCGGCTGTCACTGCTGCGGAATTTCGCACTGATCGCCCAGTCCGTGACCGTGCTGGCGACCCACTACGCGCTGGAGATCCGGCTGCCGCTCGGCCCGATGTTCGCGGTGATCAGCGCGCTGGGCCTGTTCAACCTGGCCGCCTGGGTGCGCCTCGAACGGCCCTGGCCGGTGACACGCCTGGAGTTTCTCGGTCATCTGCTGGTCGACGTGGTCGCGCTGACCCTGCTGCTATACCTCAGCGGCGGTTCCACCAACCCGTTCGTATCTCTGTTTCTGTTGCCGATCACCATCGCCGCCATCAGCCTGAGCAGCGCGCACGCCTGGTTCATGACCTTGTTCAGCATCGGCTGTTACAGCCTGCTGATGTTCTGGTTCGTTCCACTGGAGATCCCGCACACGCACGACTCGGCGTTCAACCTGCATGTCGTCGGTATGTGGTTCAACTTCATTGCCAGCGCCTTGCTGATCGCCTTCTTCATCGAGCGCATGGCGGCCTCGCTGCGCCAGCGCGACCGCGACCTGGCGCGCGCCCGCGAGGACAGTCTGCGCAATGAACAGATCATCGCGCTCGGCAGTCTGGCGGCCGGGGCCGCGCACGAACTGGGCACACCGCTGGCGACCATGGCGGTGGTCACCAACGAGTTGCAGCAGGAATACCAGGGCGACACCGAGCTGGCGCCCAGCCTGGACGTGCTGCGCGACCAGGTGACGGTCTGCAAGACCATCCTGACGCGCATCGCAGCGAGCGCCGGCACCATCCGGCCGGAAGAGGCGCGCGCCATGCCGCTGGACGACTATCTGAATGCGGTGGTCGAGCGTTGGCGTCTGATGCGTCCGGGGGTCTGGGTCAATGCCCGCTGGCAGAACCCGCTGCCGCCGCCGCAGGTGATGGACGAGCAGGCCTTGAGCCAGGCGTTGCTGAACCTGTTCAACAACGCCGCCGACGCGTCGCCCGAAGAGATCGATATCGTGGCGCGCTGGGACGAGGAATTGCTGCAACTCGACATTCTCGATCGCGGCCCGGGCATCGATCACGACACGGCGCGCAAGGCCGGTCAGGTCGCCGTGCAATCCACCAAACGCGAGCCCGGCCTCGGCCTGGGACTGCTCATCAGCAACGCCACCATCGAGCGGCTCGGTGGTCATGTCAGCATGCGGCAACGCCCCGGCGGCGGAACCTGCGTGCAGGTGGAGCTGCCGCTGGCGGCGATCGCGACGGGTGCGCCATGAACGCCAGATCGCCGCGGCTGCTGTTGGTGGACGACGACGAGGTGTTTCGTTCCGTGCTCACGCGCGCCCTGGAGCGGCGCGGCTACGCGGTGACGATGGCCTGCGCTGCCGCGACGGCGGTGCTGGCGGGGCCGGCCGCGTCGCCCGATTGCGCAGTGGTCGATCTGAAGTCGCCGGCGGATTCCGGGCTGTCGCTGGTGCCCAAACTCAAGGCGCTGAACGCGGAGATGCGCATTTTGATTTTGACGGGTTATGCCAGCATCGCCACCGCCGTCGAGGCGATCAAGCTGGGCGCCGATCACTATCTCGCCAAGCCCGCCGACGCCGACCAGATCCTCGCCGCCCTGTGTCAGGCCGCGCCCGACGCGACCGTGCCCGTCAGCGAGACGCCCTTGTCGGTGAATCGCCTGGAATGGGAACACATCCAACGCGTCCTGCAGGAACACGACGGCAACGTCTCCGCCGCCGCACGCGCGCTGAAGATGCACCGCCGGACGCTGCAACGCAAACTCGCGAAGAAACCGGTGCGGGAGTGATTCGAAGCGGCCGAGCGACACACTGGCACGTCGGATTCATCTACGCCCCTGGCCGCACGCACCGTAAACCATCGATTCTTGATTCCGTGATCGGAAATTCGTAGTCGGCAGCAAGTGATGCATCAGGCTGCGGGCGGTTGACGCACCGGATTCAACCGCCGCCGTCCGAAGCTTCGCCGATGTTTATGGTGCGTCGCTCCGCCGACGCACCCTACGGGGAGGATGTCACCGAGCCCAAGACATTCGGCGCCATACGCTGCGCTATTGCCCCCTCCGCTGATGCACAAAGCTGCTGGCCGGCCGTCGCCTGAAGCCGACTTGCGTAGCTCGGAGGCGGCAGGCGACGGCCGGCCAGCAGCCACACTGGCGTTCAACGCACGCGCCGCATCACCCACAGGCCGCCGGCGAAGAACAGCAGCGATGGCAGCACGGCGCTGAGCAGTGGCGGCACGCCGTAGACCTGTCCGGTGTGGCCTACGGTGCGGTTCAGCAGGAAGAAGGCGACGCCCGTCAGCACACCCCAGACCAGCCGCTGTCCGGTGCCCGCACTGCGCAGCGGGCCGAACACGAAGGGGATGGACAGGAACAACATCACCAGCGCGGAGAAGGGTGCGGTGATACGCCGCCAGAAGGCGAGTTCGTAAGGCTCGGCCTCCAGCCCGTTGTCGCGCATGTAGCGCACATAGCGGCGCAGGTCGCGCGCCGACAGGTCGTCGGGATCGATGGTGACGACGTTCAGCAACTCCGGACTCAACAGGCTCGGCCACTCCAGACTCTCGGCCTGGGTCACGCTCAGGGCGCGATCATCGATATCGCCGCGCTGCACGCCGCGCAATAGCCAGCCGTCGCCCACGTGCTCGGCGAACTGCGCGCGCATCAGCACGTCCAGGCCGCCGTCGCCGTTCAGTTCGTAGACTTCGACGTCGGCCAGGCGGCGATCCGGCAGCACCTGTTTGATATTGATGAAACGCCGCCCTTCACGTGCCCAGAAGCCGTGCTCGCTGCGAAAGGTGATGGTCTCGGATTGTGCCTGGGTGCGCCGTTGCTGCGCGACCTGTTCGCCCCAGGGCGCCAGCCATTCGCCGATCGCCGCGACGACGACCAGCATGATCAATCCGGCCTTGAGCACGCTCAGCGCGATGCGCAATACCGAAATGCCGGCGGCGCGCATGGCGATCAGCTCGCTGCCCGAGGCGAGCGTGCCGAGACTCAGCAGGCTGCCAAGCAACGCCGCCATGGGAAAGGTTTCGTGGATGCGGCGCGGCACGGTCAGGCCCAGATAAGCGAAGATATCGCCGATGCGGTACTGACCCTTGCCGAGTTCCTGGATCTCGTTGACGAAGGCGAAGAATAGATCGACGGCCAGCAGGATGAACAGCGCCATAAGCGTACCGGCGATGACCGTGCGGCCAAGGTAACGGTCGAGGATATTCAAGCGACGCTCCGCGGTGCGCGCAGCCGTCCGAAGTAGAACAGCCCGAGCGTCACCGCCACCGGCAGTGCATGCACCCACCACATGCCGATGCGTGGATCGACCGTGCCCCGCTCCACCCAGACCTGCGCGGTGCCCATCAGGTTGTAGTAGACGATGAACACCAGCACCGCAGCGAACAGGCTGCCGAAACGGCCCTGGCGCGGCGTGGTGCGACTGAGCGGCACGGCCAGTAACACCAGACTGATCGCCGCCAGCGGCAACGACAGGCGCCACTGCAGTTCGGCGATGTCGACGCGATCCTCCGAACCCCACAGGCGTTCGCTCGGTATGGCATCGTGCTTCATGGCCGGGTTGAGCACTTCGACGGACTCGAGGCGGATGCCGTGACGGCTGAACTGCAACAACCGGAACACGGGGTCGCCGGGATAACCCTGATAACGGTAGCCGTCTTCCAGCACCAGGAAGCGATCCCCGGTGGTCGCGTCGCGGGCCGGGTGCGCGCGCTGCGCGGTCACCAGCGTCGGCACGCCATCCTGACGCGTGCGCACGAACAGGTTTTCGAGGTGTTCGCGATCCGGCGAGACGCGTTCCGCATAGAACACCATCCGGCCGTTGCTCGATTCGTGGAAGCGCCCGGCGGTGACCGCCGACAGATCGTTGCTGCCTTCGGCGCGCGCGCGCAGTTCATAGCCGAGCGCCGCGGTATTCGGCACCACGAACAGCGCCAGCAGGCCGACCAACAGGCCGACCACCGCCGCCAACCCGAGCAGCGGCCGGTACAACTGCGCCGGCCCGAAGCCGCAGGCGGCGAGCGCCGCCATCTCGCTGTCCTTATAGAGCCGGCCGAGCGCGAGCAGGACGCCGAGATACAGCGTCAAAGGCAACAGCACGACCAGATAGTCGATCGACTTCAACGCGAGCAATGCGAACACCACACCGCCGGGCAATTCGCCGGCCGCCGCCTGACCGAGGAATTTCGCCAGGCGGTTGCTGACCACGATGACCCAGAGCACCAGGGTCACCGCCGCCCAGTTCAGCGCGACTTCCTTCAGCAGGTAACGATCGATGATGCGCAACATGAACACCTTGGATAGCGGCCAAACCATGCAGCGGAGGAACATCCACGGCCAGCGGCGGGCCTTCTGCGCGGGCGCCGCGAACGCGCCCCGGATCGCATGAAAACCCAACGCGTTTACAGTAGACTACCGCGCAATCGCCCCATAATACACGAGCCGGCCTGCGCGCGAATCTACCGCGCAGCGCACCTTCCCGACAGGAGCCTTTCATGGAATTCAGCGTCAAGAGCGGCAACCCCGAAAAGCAACGCGCCGGTTGCGTGGTCATCGGCGTCTTCGAAGGGCGCAAGCTCTCGGCGGCCGGGAAACAACTCGACAAGGCCAGCGGCGGCGCGCTCACCGCGTTGCTGCGCCGCGGCGATATCGAAGGCCGTTGCGGTCAGACGCTATTGCTGCACAGCCTGCCGCACAGTTTGTGCGATCGCGTGCTGCTGGTCGGTTGCGGCAAGGAACGCGAGTTCGACACAGCGGCCTATCGCCAGGTCATCACGACAACGGTGCGCACGCTCAACGACACGGGCACCACGGACGCGGTCAGCTACCTCACCGACCTCAACATCAAGGGCCGCGACAGTTATTGGAAGGTGCGCGACGCCGTGCAGACCACCGCCGATGCGCTCTATGTCTTCGACCGACTCAAGAGCACCAACAAAGACAACGTCCGCCGGCGGCTGAAAAAGATGACCTTGAGCGTGCCGAGCCGCCGCGAACTGGGCGAGGGCGATACCGCCGTGCGCGAAGGAACCGCCATCGCCGCCGGCATGAAGCTCGCGAAGGACCTCGGCAACCTGCCCGG
>JBAYTM010000163.1:0-5813 GCA_041675685.1 Thiohalobacteraceae bacterium | reverse complement strand
GCCCACCAGGGCATATTCCAGCCCCTGATGGAAACTGCCCAGCCGCTGCTGGGCCGCAAGGGCAACCTGAACGAACCGGTCGCTCTCCTGCCGCGTCAGGGGGCGCCTGAACAGCTTCAGGCCATAATCGTTGACGAAGCGCGTGGCGCAGTCCTTGTCGAACGTGGTTTCTGATCCGGGCTGGCAGGGCACGAACTGCGACCGGCGCTTTTCGCTGGTCACGGTGGCGGCAATCCCTCGCGCCGAAACGTCATATTGTTCGACGCTGAACGCGGACATGCCGCCGTGGCTGGCGCCGACCGCGATCAATCCATCCTCGCGCAGCGCGCGTTCGAAGCGGCCGGCGATGGGCACGTCAGGAGCGAATACATCCGCGATCGTGGCGCGGTATTGCGATTCCGTCAGCCGGCGCATGACCAGCGGCCCGCCGACCGGCTTGGGTTCCGCCACGGGAAGAGGTTCCGGCTGCTCACCCTGCTGGGCCCAGCCGATGCCCCCGGCCATCGCGAGGCACAGGCCCGCTCCCAGCTTGCGGAAGAGGGAAGATTTGAAGGTGCGGGCGAGCATATCGGTTACCTCAGTGCCAGCGGCGCGTTGACGCTCTGCGTCTGCGCATCGACGACGAACGCGGGGGCTACGCGGATGCGGTACTGCGTGGAGATCGACGTGCAGCGCCCCGTCCGGGCATCGCGGTGGCCATCGGCGGCCTGATACAGGGCGTGATAGGCGCCGTTGCAGGAATGGCCGAGCGCCCCGGCGCGTCCGACCGAAGTCTGGATGCGGCGCGCTTCGGGGGCCAGCTCCCCCTTCGCGGTCTTGCTGTGGCGGGAACCGTACTGGAGATCGTACATGGCCTCCACCGGCGTATAACCGGCGAGGAAGCCTTCCATGCCGCCATCCTCCGTGAACCTGAGCCGGATGCGCGCGGCGCGCAGGACCCGCTCGTCGATCATGCTGTTCACGACGTTGTGGAACCGCACGTCCACCGGGTCCATCGTCAACACGCCGTTGACGATGGACCCGCGGGTCGTTGCGCGATAGCGCGGGTCCTGCGTGGCGGCATAAGTGGCATAGGGCAGGGCGGCGCGCGCGGCGCTCAACTGGATCGGGTCGGCATTGGCATGGAGCCCGACCTCGACATCCGGGTCGTTGAGCGTGTCGTCCACACCTTTCAGGGTCAGCAATATGCCCCAGGATCCGGTGTACATCTCGGTCTGGAACCCGTTTGCCTGTCCGGTCGACTGGAAGCCCGTCGTGCAGCCGACCACCCGGTAGAACTGGTTGTCTATGCCGCGTTCGCCCTGCGTGCCCTGGAACTCCTCGTGCGAGCAGGTGTCGACCTCCTGCTTCCTGCCTGAGGTCGGGTCGCGGCCGTCGAGATCGATGCCATCGACTTTCATGCCCCGGCCGGACACCATGCGCCAGCCCGGATCGGCCGCAGCGGCTTCCGGGTTCATGCAGATGTTCTGCCCGTTCGGCGCGGTGTTCACGGCCATCGTAAGCCGCCGTTCCAGCGCCTGTTCGGTTTCGCCCTCCTTGCGCTGGCCGGCCGACGTTTTCGAGAGCGTCTCGAGCAGGCCGCGCACCCCTGCCGTCATGCCGTTGGGACATGCGCCGGAACCTTGCGCGTCCGGTCCCAGGGCATAGGCGAACTCGGTCACGACGAAGCTGGCCTCGCCGTTGGGGAACGGATGGCCGCCGGCGGGCGGCACGGCCTTGTCGGAAGCGGCGGCCTGGGCAGACCTGTCCGGGGCGGCCCCGGCCACCAGCAGGCCGACCGACAGCACTGCTCCGACGCTGAAAAACGCGCGCCTCGGGCGCCTGACCCTGTCGTCACCTGCTGTCACAACCGCCTCTCCAATCATTCTGCCTGCCCGCGCCAGAGCAGGCGGACGGCAGGCAGAATCTTATGTTCTGGAGAGGAAGACTGACGCGCCGACCGGTGTCAGGCCAGCAGCTTTACCTGAACTTTACACTTGCGGCCGGACGTCAACCGGTCACCAGCTTGTAGCCGACCTTGCGCACCGTCCCGATCGTGATGAACGGAAAGGCGGAGAGCTTGTTGCGCAAGTTGCTGACATGCACGTCGATGCTGCGGTCGAACGATTGCCACGGCCGGCCCAGCACTTGCCGCGAAAGCGCGTCTTTCGAGACAACCGCGCCATTGGCCTCGAACAGCGCGGCAAACAGCGATATTTCCGAGTAAGTGAGTTCCAGGGCCATGCCGCCCACGCTCGCCTCGCATGCGGTGACGTCGATCCGTATCGCGTTTCCCTGCACCGCCGTGGCGGGCGTGGTGTCCATCGTGGGCTCGCGCGCGGTGAGAACCGACACCGTGGGCAGGAACATGTAGCCTTCGCCACGCATCGTCCTGATGATCTCGCCGCTTGTCGTCGTGCGGAGTTTATGGCGGATCCGGCTGACCTGCGTGTCGATCGCGCGGTCGAAGGCATCGGAATCATTGCCCCGTGCAAGCGCCAGCAGTTCATCGCGGCTGAGCACGCGCTGTGGGTTTTCGACAAAGGCGAGGAGAAGGCTGAACTCGCCTTCCGAAAGACTGGTGACGACTCCTCCCGCGTCGCGCAGGATGCGCCGCACCGCGTCGAGGCGCCAGCCGGCGAATTCGAACTGCAGCCCTCCCGACGAACCCGGCCCCTTCAGCCTGCGCTGGAGCGCCCGGATCCGGGCCAGGAGCTCTCGCGGTGACACGGGCTTCGGCAGGTAGTCATCGGCCCCGTATTCCAGACCCGCGATCCGGTCCGATTCCGCACCCAATGCCGATATCATGATGACGCCCACATCCTCGCGGTGGGCCAGCGATTGCGCCAGCGAAAGCCCGTTTTCTCCGGGCAGCATCACGTCGAGGAGGACGATGGACACGTCGTTTTCGTCGAGCATGCGCCGCATGGATGCGCCGTCACCCGCCTCCAGCACCCGGTAGCCTTCGCGCGTCAGGTAATCGCTGATGGCCGAGCGAATCGATGGTTCGTCGTCCACGACGAGTATCCGGGCGTCGCCACCTTCCATCATGCTTCCGCCAGGACTTCGGGGGCAGCCTCGCCCGGCCGCACGGGCCCGTTCAGCG
The DNA here is from genome assembly GCA_041675685.1 of Thiohalobacteraceae bacterium. Classification (GTDB taxonomy): domain Bacteria; phylum Pseudomonadota; class Gammaproteobacteria; order Thiohalobacterales; family Thiohalobacteraceae; genus JAHJQQ01. The sequence continues at coordinate 2,728 of JBAYTM010000163.1, read as the reverse complement.
GCAGGCGCACACGTGCCCGAAACCCGCCGTCCAGGTTCCTGAGCATGATCGAACCGTGGTGCGCCTGCGCCGCAGAGGCGGCAATCGCAAGGCCGAGGCCTATGCCGCCGGTGCTGCGATTGCGCGAAGGTTCGCCGCGAAAGAACGGGTCGAATGCGCGCGGCAGATGCTCGCTGGCCATGCCGGGGCCATCGTCAACGATGTCGATCACCGCATCATCACCGTCCCGGCGGTAGGCGACTTCGACGTGCTGGCCGAATTGCAGCCCATTCTCGATCAGGTTGGTGAACAGGCGTCTCAGGCGGATGAGGTCGCCCCGAACGGTTATCCGTTCTCCGGCGGTCAGCGCGACCTGTGCGCCGCGGTCGCTGTATTCGTCGGTAATGGTTGCAAGAAGCGAACCGAGGTCGAGCGGCTCGGGCATCATTGGTCGGCCTTCCCCGTCGACATAGTGCAGGGTCGAATTGATGAGTTGTTCCATCCGGCGCAACTCTTCCTCGACCGAAGCCCGCGTTTCGGGATCGGCATTGGCGATACGGAACCGCAGGTTCGATAGCGGCGTTCGCAGATCATGCGCAATGGCGCCGACAAGCGCGGTCCGTTCCCGCACGAATTGCGCGATCCGCGCCTGCATTTCGTTCAGCGCCACCGCAGCCTGGCGGATCTCGGTCGGTCCGATCACGGGCACGGGCGTATCGTCCAGTCCGGCGCCGATGCGGTCGGCTGCGGCGGCGAACATGCGGACGGGGCGACTGATGCGCAGGCTCAGCAGCATAGCGAGCGGCAGCACGACCATGATGCCGAGGTAGTAAGTCGCATACCTCCAGAACCGCAACGAACGCGCCTGCCAATGGTCGACCGTCCGCCGGAACGTCTTCCACGTCCTGTCGGGCTGCCGCACGAAAATCGTGAAGCTGCCGATCACGGCAGGATTGGCTGCCCCTTCATCGCCATAGAGCCTGGCCTCGTTTGCGATGTCGTCGGCACGCAGGCTGTCATATTCCAGATCGACCCTGACATTTTCGTGCGGAAGCGCGAGCCGGTCGGCCAGCAGCGTGGAAATCAGGCGTTCGGCAGTGCCATCAAGCGTAGGAGCATCGTCCGCCTGTCCCGGCGTGATGGACTTCGGCGGGTTCTGGACAAGTTCCATGCCGCGCACGATGCGGGTCATCTCGTAAACGGAGACAGGGCTGGCCGGAGGACCACCGGTCAGGTTGATCGCGGCAACGCTGAAGGCCGTTATCGCCGCCAGCGTGCTGAGCGCAAGCAGGATCATGTGCGCCTGCAACGAGTTGACCCAGCGCCACAATCGACCGCTCATGCCGAAGGCCCTTCGGCGACCGGCATGCACGCTCCAGACGGCATCGAGCCTCTCCATATCGAACCCTGGACCTCACGCATGTTTCCGCGCGCTTCCTACCGCCGTTATTCCGTCAGATTTTGTCACGGCAGACATAAATATCGGCAGCGTATTGGCCAGACCTATTTTGTGCCGGACAAGCAGGCGCGGCGCGTGCCGGACAAGCGAAAAGGGGAGGGATGAGAGGAACCATGGGGACACTGATGGCGGCGGCGCTGGCCACCGTAAGCGTCCGACATTGACCATCGGTGGCAGTAAACGCCGCGACGCGACCGTTCAGCGAGCCGCCGCTTGATAGGTCACTCTGACGCCGCTTACATTGGTCTCGCGTTCAAAAATCCGTGACTTTGCGGCGTATTGGACGAGCAGATGATCTGCGCTTAGCCATTTCACTTCAGCCCAAGGTCCACCCCATGCCCCTGCTGGTGCTGCCCCGTGGTCGTCGTCGGCTCGGAATGCGTTGCCTCCGCCAGACAGCTTCTCATTTGTGGCCGTGATTAAAATCTGCGTCGAGAAACCTGTGGTTGCGCCGCAGTCCCGCTGAAACAGTTCAGCTTTATGCTGCCTGTCAGGGGCAGCAACGCTTGTGACCAAAGTATTTGTGCACGCATCCGAGCATCCACCGAGGAGGGATACCAGAGCGGCAATGGAAAAAAGTCGCATGTCGCAAACCTACTGCTCGGTGATGGCTCGTCAATGTCAGCTTCCCATCTGAAATGCACGTTCACGCCTGCAGGGTGGACCATTCCCACGGGAGCAGTCGTCGAGCCGATTGATGGGATGCCGCTTGCCGATCCGGTCGAAATGCGTCTACCTTCATGCCTTCGAGACCGGATCGGAGCTGAAGGCTGGCCTTGGTCGGTGGATCACCTATTACAACACCCAGCGTCCGCACTCGGGCCTGGCCGGAAGAACTCCGGTCGAGGCCTATCGGCGGATCGGGCCATCAGATCATGGGGGGGGCATGCCCCCCCCATGATCTGATGGTCAAACAGGCGGCATGAACGGCAACCGGGATTAGCTTAACTCAGTCGCCAAACTGTCCAAGAAGGCGGGACCACCTCATCCTTTTGCGCTGCCTTGGCCGGGTCATCGGGCCAGATTCCCGCGCTGATCTGCCGTCCTTGATAGCCTGCCGTTCGCCCTCGGTGTTGCGCTGCTTCGGCGCTGGCACCAGGCTAACATCGATGATCTGGCCGGACATGGGGATATAGCCTTCTTGTGCAGTTGCCAGTCGAAGGCCTTCATCACCCGGCTGAGCGTTCCGGTCTCTGTCATCCGGTTGCGGAAATGGCGGATGGTGTTCTTGTCCGGCGTGCGATCACCGAGTGCAAAGCCTAGAAACCGCATCCATTTCAGCCGATCCCG
>JBAYTM010000162.1:0-5834 GCA_041675685.1 Thiohalobacteraceae bacterium | reverse complement strand
GGTCGCTGCGAATCACGCCCTTGCGATCAATCAACAGAATGTTGCCGGGTGTCGCGCCCAGCGCCAGCAACAAACGCATCGACGCGATGCCCGCAGCGCCGGCCCCGACGCAGGCGATACGCGCATCAACGAGCGTCTTACCCTGGAGTTCCAGCGCATTCAACAGGCCGGCGGCGATGATGATGGCGGTACCGTGCTGGTCGTCATGGAAAACCGGGATATCGAGCTGTTCCGACAAGCGCCGTTCGATCTCGAAGCAATGCGGCGCCGCGATGTCTTCCAGATTGATGCCGCCGAAAGTCGGCGCGATGGCGATTACCGTCTCGATAAAATCCTCTGGGTCGGACGCGTTGACTTCGATGTCGAACACGTCGATCCCCGCGAAACGCTTGAACAACACGCCCTTGCCTTCCATGACCGGTTTCCCAGCCAGCGCGCCGACATTGCCCAGGCCGAGCACGGCCGTGCCATCGGTGATCACGCCCACCAGATTGCCTTTTGCAGTGTACTTGTAGGCGTTCGCGGAATCCTCGGCGATGGCGCGCACCGGCTCGGCTACGCCGGGCGTGTAGGCGAGCGCAAGGTCCTGTTGGGTCGCGCAAGGTTTGGTGACCTCGATGCCGATCTTTCCCGGGCGGGGCAGGGCGTGATAGTCGAGGGCGGCTTGCTTGAGATCTTGAGGCATTGAACGTGTCCGTCAGAGTGTGTCGCGGGGCATATACCGTGCGCTGCGGATGATACCAGGAACGCAGATCCGATCAGCGAACGATTTTAATCGGCTGCCCGGGTCCGGGTTCCCCTTGCGGATACTGCCCGTTGAGGAGGCGCAGCTGCGCCTCGGGATGATTGGGGATGGCCGATTCCCGCGCGAGTGCAGCGTAGCTGGTGCTCGCTGCCGCGCGGACGATGTGGATGCGTTGCGCGCGCGCCTGCTGTTGCTCGCTGTCGTCGAGCGCGTGGAAGTTCCGCGCGGTTTGCAGGATCTGCGCATCGTATCGGTAGGGTTGTCCCGCGGTTTTCGACAATCCGGCGAACAGCAACGCCTGATCGCCGCGGTAGAGCACCACCAGGCGTACCGGCAGCCGGCCGAACGGCGTGGTCTGGTCGGCAAGCCCGGTGTAGCCCGGCATCCCGTCCAATTCGATCGACTCACCGTTACGCAGGTTTTGTACGCCGAGTCGCTGGCGCAAAAACTCCTGGGGCGGAATACGCTGATTGATGTCCTGCATACTGAACTGCATCAGACCCTGGTTGTCCGGTGATTGTGCGACCAGGCTGTCGGGACGGTTTTCGATACGCCAGCCGTCCGGAAACTCGAGCGCGAAATCCAGCGCGCTATGGTAGAAGCGATTGCCACGGCGAACGCCTTCGCGCTCGCTGTCGCCGAAAGTGAGACCTTCCAGTCGGTGTAAAAACTCCTCCGCCCCGTTCGCCGTGGCGGCCGGGCTGCGGAATTGATCCGCTGCGCCAACGACCTCCTGCAACCTTTGATCATTGGCCGGATGGGTGGAGAAAAGGCCGTGATAGATGCGCGGTTCCCGACCTTCCTCTTTGGCACGCTCCAGTTCGAACGTCTCCTGATCTTTGAGCACCTTGATGACCTGCAGCATCGCCTGCGGGTCGTAGCTGCTCCGGGCGAGATACTCCGCGCCCAACCGGTCGGCTTCGAGCTCGTGCTCGCGCCCATAGCCGCGCACGATGGCCGTGCCGGCGATATTGGCAAGGTCGCCGGCACCGCGTACACCGCTGGCGCCGGCGATCACGGCGCCCAGGAGTCCAGTGGCGGTCGCCGTGCTCTGCTGACGTACCGAGTGGCGTGCGGTGACGTGGCCGATTTCATGGCCGAGGACCGCGGCCAGCTGTGCCTCCGAATTCAAATAGGCCAAGAGTCCGCGGGTAATGTAGATGTAGCCGCCCGGCAGGGCGAAGGCGTTGACGTCCGCGCTGTCCAGGACCGTGAAGCGGTAGATCAGGTCGGAGCGATGGCTCTGTCCCGCGACGCGTTCGCCGACCCGCTGTACGTAAGCCGCCAGGGGGGCGTCTTCGTAGGGCGGCGTTTCTTTCAGTATTTGAGGATGGTATTGCCGGCCGAGCGCGATCTCCTGCTGTTCCGACATCAACACGAAGTCGCTCTGGCCGGTAACGGGGTTGACGGCGCAGCCTGTTATTGCGACCAGCCAGGACGTCAGGAAGAGGGCGGACCAGAGGGCGGCGCGGGGTAACGGCATGCTGCCTATTCTACCGGTGCGGCCGGCGCTTTGGGATGTGGAGGCGCGATGAGGGTCAGGGCGCTGGGGTGGCGCAGCGACATGCGCAGCTGGCCCTTCCGCGTGTATACCCAGCCCTGCGCTTCGACCTCACTGCCGACCAGCCCCTCGAGGTCGAGGTCATTGAACTGGTCCAGGTCTTCGCGCTCGATCCGCAGCCCAAAGTCGTCGACGAGATTGATCCAGATCGCCGAGGCGCTGTTGCCGAGGTGGCTCACGCGGCCACGAACGACATGAAAGCCCGTGCTACGCAGATCCAGCTGGCGTACGGTCTTCGGCTGGTATGTCGGCAGCGCCCAAATGCCGCGGCCTTCACGACGGGCGCTACGGGATGTCTCCGCGTAACAATCGACCTGCCAGGTGTTGGGCGGGACGACGATCTGCGCGCCCGCCCCCGTTGCGAGCAACAGTTCCACGAGATTGCGCCCGTCGCCGACGAAGGCATGCGCCAGCAGGCGCCCATAACGGTCTTTGCGCTCCCGGTCGAAGCGCAGGCTGAGTTGTTGCCGATGCATGAACACGAGCTGGCGCAGGCGATCGCGGGCCGCGATCGCCCCCGGTTCTGCGGGATCGCCCCGCTCCCCGAGTTCGGGTGTGTCGATGCCTATCAGGCGCAACCGGCGGCCATCGTTGAGCGTCAGGGTATCGCCGTCCTGGACGAAGCTGATCCGCACCCGCTCGTCGATACGGTCGGCTCCGCAGGGGCGTTTGGTCGCGCCGAGGGCCGGCGTTCCGCAAACCACGGACGCGAGCAGCCAGGCACAAAAACGCAAAAGGGCGGGTCGTTGCCGACCCGCCCCCGCTGTCCTGTTGCCCGGAAAGGGCATGAGACCTATTTCTTCATGCCGTACTTCTGGCGGAACTTCTCCATACGTCCGCCAGTGTCGAGGATCTTCTGCTTGCCGGTGAAGAACGGATGGCATTGCGAGCAGACTTCGATCGTCAGGGCATGGCCGCTGGTCGAGCGCGTCTCGAAGCTGTTGCCGCAGCTGCAAGTGACCGTGACGTCAGTGTATTTCGGGTGGATATCCGGCTTCATTAGAACAATCCTCAGCTGTACGGCCTCGGTCGCGGAGCCTGCAACCGGGAAAGGCCGGCGATAATACGGGATCGCTGCCGGGCCGACAAGCCCCGCTCAGCGCCCGGCGCGGAACTGGAGGACCTTTGCCGGTGCCGGCCTGGGCGAGGTCTGCCCGCCTTCGATCAGGCTTTCGAGGAGCCCGCCCGGGCCGGTGACCCGGTCCCACATCATATGGTTCATGCGGATGCAGGCGGCCATGGGGGTCGCCGCGGTACGTCGCACCTGATCGAGCTTCCACTGCAGGCGCCGCAGGCGGATCTGGGTGCGGGGTGATGCGCGCCGAATCGCCTCTTCGATGGCGCGGGCCCGGCGTGCTTCGAAACCTTCGGGGTCCTCGTCGGCCAGTGCGGACCAGGCCTCGAAGTCGAAATGCGGTTGTGCGGATTCAGGCATGCTCGTCTCCTGTCGCTGCCGCGGTGTGCGCGGTCTTCGTTATTGTTTTCTAGACGCCCAGAACTCTAGCATAGGGGGTTACGACGAGTCATGCTTTTGGCGTCCAGAAACCGGCGCAGAAAGAAAAAAGGACGCAACTATATGTTTATGAACGAATAAATATTTTGACGCGTTATATCAGCACCGTATTTTGGCGCTTAGCCGATCTCCGGACGCGGCGACGGGCAGGCGGTCTTCCCAGCGTGCATGCCGGCCATTTCAGGTAGAATGCGCGGGCGTCGAGCGCGCCCGCTTCTCCGTTGTCCAGGTGTACTCCCATGTCCACGTCGCCCAAAGTCGGTTTCGTCAGCCTCGGCTGTCCCAAGGCGCTGGTCGATTCCGAGCGTATCCTGACCCGCCTGCGGGCCGAGGGGTATGGCATCGTGCCGAGTTACCGGGATGCCGACCTCGTGGTGGTCAATACCTGTGGTTTCATCGACAGTGCGGTCGAAGAATCGCTCGAGGCGATCGGCGAGGCGTTGACCGAGAACGGTCGGGTCATAGTGACCGGTTGCCTGGGGGCGCGTGCCGATGAAGTGTTGGCCGCGCACCCGCAGGTATTAGCGGTCAGCGGTCCGCAGGCCTACGAGCAGGTGATGGGCGCCGTGCATCAGCACCTGCCGCCGCCGCTGGACCCGTTCACGGCCCTGCTGCCGCCCGGGGGTATCAAGCTCACACCGCGCCACTACGCCTATCTCAAGATTTCCGAAGGCTGCAATCACCGCTGCACCTTCTGCATCATTCCTTCTATGCGTGGCGACTTGGTGTCGCGCCCGGCGGGTGAGGTCCTCGAAGAGGCGGAGAATCTGGTCCAGGCGGGCGTAAAGGAATTGTTGATCGTCTCGCAGGACACCAGCGCCTACGGGGTCGATGTCCGCTACGGCACCAGTTTCTGGAAGGGTCGACCGGTAAAGACTCGGCTGCTGGAATTGGCGAAGGCGCTGGGCGAGCTTGGGGTCTGGGTGCGAATGCACTACATCTACCCCTATCCAAATGTCGACGACCTGATCCCGCTGATGGCCGAGCGCTCGATCCTGCCGTATCTCGATATCCCGTTGCAGCACGCGAGCAGCCGAATACTGAAAGCGATGAAGCGCCCGGCGGCGAGCGAGAACACGCTGCGCCGCATCGAGGATTGGCGCGAGGTCTGTCCGGACATTACCCTGCGAAGCACCTTCATCGTTGGCTTTCCCGGGGAGACGGAAGCTGAATTCGCGGAGCTGTTGGCCTTTCTCGAGGCCGCGCAACTGGAGCGTGTCGGCTGTTTCACCTACTCGCCGGTCGATGGAGCCGCCGCCAACGCGCTACCCGACGCGGTTCCGGAAGAGGTCAAGGACGAGCGTTATGCGCGTTTCATGGAAGTCCAGGCGCGTATCAGCGCCGCGCGTCTGCAGGGCAAAGTCGGCCGAGTACTGGACGTGATCATCGACGAGGTCGACGCCGAAGGCGCCATCGGCCGCAGCATGGCGGATGCCCCCGAGATCGACGGACAGGTGTTCGTGGATACGACGGATGTGCAGGTCGGCGATGTTGTCAAAGCAACCGTCACGGAGGCGAGCGAGCACGATCTGTTCGCAGTGGTGGCGTAAAAGTTTTCAGGCTTGAACCATGAAGGCGCAAAAAGTCTGGGAGGGACGATAGATTCCGATACGCGCTGTCAGAGTAAGCTAGCCCGGAATCAATTGTGCTTGTCGCTGGAAATCCTTATGCGCCTCGTGCTTCAAGCCCCGAATGCCGGTCAGCCCTCCGCCCGCCGTTTCGCTTCGGTGATCCGGTCCAGGCGGATTTCAAGCGGATCTCCGGCGGCTGTTTCCGCGATCAGAAATTCCTCCCCTTGAAATGTGCGCAGATCGCGTGGCAGCAGCATTTCGACGTGGGACAGCCCGTCGTCATCGCGCCAGACGATGCGCAGCTTCCATTTGCGGAGGATCGCCAGCTCATACTCGCTGTACTCTGCGCAGTCGATCGGGATGTACTCACTCATCGTCGCGCCGCGCCGTCAATCGCAACAACTGGCCGTCGCTATCCACTTCGACATGAAACTCGATGGGGCT
>JBAYTM010000161.1:0-5836 GCA_041675685.1 Thiohalobacteraceae bacterium | reverse complement strand
TGACGGCCGCGGCCTCGAAATAGGCATACCGCGCGAGCACCGGCACGCTCTCGGGAAAGATCACCACGACCATGGAGTACAGCCAGGCGGTGCCGGTGCCGAGTGCAATCAGCGTGTCCATGTTGGCATTGTGATTGCGAAACGACTTCCAGGCGCCGGTAAAGAAATGGCCGCCGCAATAGACCAGCACCACCAGCGTTGCCAGCCCGACGACAAACCAGAACCCGCGTCCGCCGGGGTCGTCGATCATCGGCAGGCGATGCAGAATCATGTCGCCGACCACCAGCGGCAGCGCGACCAGGCCCGCGACCGCCGCCTGCCGCAGCAGCCGGCGGTAGTGCGCGAACTCGGCCGCCTCTTTCTCCTGCTCGTCGGCGAGACCGCGCAACTCCGCGGCATCGTAACCGGCCTTGCGCACCGCGTTCACCAGACGGTCCGCGTCGACGGCGCCGCGCACCTGCGCCGTGTGTTCCGCGAAATTGACGGTCGCCTCGGCAACACCCGGCACCGCGCGCAAGGCGTCTTCGACAGTCGCGACACAACCGGCGCAGCTCATGCCGGATACTGATAGGCGGATCGGTTCCTCGTTTGCTTGCATGTTCTGACCTGTCTGGATGATTCAAAAAACAATTCAACCGCAAAGGACGCGAAGGCGCGCAAAGGATGCAATCATTGCTCGCTCCGCTTCCGGATTCCCGGCCGGCGGGAAACGCCGCAACGCGCTGCATCGTGCATGATCCAGGGCGCGTTCCGCCGTCAGCTCAAAGTGGGAGCGCTCTTGGAATGATAACCCTTTGCGCGCCTTCGCGTCCTTCGCGGTTAAAGTTCGCTTTTGACTTTTGTGGTTGAAGGCCTCCTTGTATAGACTGCCAGAATGATTGAGTGGAGCGAGTACGCGAAGTTTTTCATCGGCCTGGTCGCCATCGTCAATCCACTCGGTATTGCGCCGGTGTTCGTCGGGCTGACCCGCAACCTGACAGACCCCGAACGCAATGTGGTTGCACTGCGCGCGTCGATTACCGTGGGCGTCGTGTTGGTCGTGGCGCTGCTCATGGGCGACACGCTGCTCGGCTACTTCGGCATCAGCCTCGAATCCTTCCGCGTCGCCGGCGGCATCCTGATCCTGCTGATGGCCATCAGCATGCTGCATGGCGGCCTCGGCCCTGCTCGCCAGACACGCGAGGAGGCCGCGGACGCCGAGGAGAAGGAGAATATCGCCGTGGTGCCGCTCGGCATGCCGCTACTTGCCGGCCCGGGCGCAATCAGTACCATTATCATCTATACCCATCGTGGCGAAGGCCTAGCGCATTATGTGCTGCTGTTGACGATCGCTCTGGCCCTCGCCGTGCTGACCTGGCTGGCATTGCGCGCCGCGCCCGCCATCGCCGACCGGTTGGGTCGCACGGGTCTGAACATCGTGACGCGCATTATGGGTTTGATACTGGCGTCCATCGGCGTCGAGTTCATTGCCAATGGACTGCGGGAATTGTTCCCCGCGCTGGTGTGACGCGTGTCCAGCAGGGGGCAGTCGCGACTCGCAGACACGGCGAGGTACGGAAATTTGCCACCGTCACGACGGACGCGGGACCTGAAATACTCCCGTTACGCGCGGCAGGCTCTTCGGACGATTACCACCTAAGCCCCGCGACCCACCCGACCCGCTCGATTCCAAGGACCGCAGCATGGACAGCATCCAAGGGCTTTATACCGGCAGCATCGCAGCGCTCGGCGAACGCACCAGCGCCATCGCGAAGCGCCCCATCCAATCGGCAGAGCTGACACCACTCGGGCTGCGCGGCGACCAGCAGGCGGACCGCGTCAATCACGGCGGGCCGGAACGTGCGCTATTGCAGTACTGCGCACGGCACTATGCCGACTGGCGGCGTGAACTGCCTGCGGCCGCCACACTCGCCCCGCCCGGCTTCGGCGAGAATCTGAGCGCCGCCCTGATGGACGAGGACAACGTTTGCATCGGCGACATCTATCAGATCGGCGGCGCCCGCGTGCAGGTCTCGCAGCCGCGCTCGCCGTGCTGGAAGCTCAATGCGCGTTCCTCGATACCAGATCTGGCACTGCGGGTACAGGACAGCGCCCGGTGCGGCTGGCTGTATCGCGTGCTGGTGCCGGGGCGCGTGACGGTCGGCGACGCCATCGAACTGCTCGAGCGGCCGCATCCCGACATGACCGTTGCGACCTTGATGCGCGCGGTGTATCGGGATGCGGCCGAACCGGGTTTGCTGGAACGCATCGCCGCACTCGCGGAACTGAGCCCGAACTGGCGTGACAAGGCCAAACGCCGTGCGACCGGTGAAACGCTCGCGACGAAAGCGCGGCTCCAAGGAGGGCCGTCATGAGCTTCGAGACCGAGCCGCATCCCCTGCTGGTCCCATTCAGCGAAGACTTCCGGCTTGCCGACGCGCCATGCCAACCGCCGGGACGCGCCCCCGGCGACAAGGCACTCAAGCGGCGCCTGGAGGAACTTGCCGAGGAACTGGACGAACTGCAACGACGCTTCTATGCCCACGACAGCCGCGCCCTGTTGCTGGTATTCCAGGCGATGGACGCGGCTGGAAAGGACAGCACCATCCGCGCGGTGCTGCGCGGGATCAGCCCGGCGGGTTGCGAGGTACACAGCTTCAAGCCGCCCAACGACGCCGAGCTGGAACACGATTTTCTCTGGCGTACCGTCACGCGGCTGCCCTCCAAGGGCATGATCGGCGTCTTCAATCGCAGCTACTACGAAGAAGTCCTGGTCGTGCGCGTGCATCCGGAATTCCTGGTCCCGCAGCGCCTGCCAAATGCCGAGCCGACCGCGACGTTCTGGGCGCAGCGTCTCGAGTCCATCCGTGACCACGAACGGCATCTGGCGCGCAACGGTACGGTGATCCTCAAATTCTGGCTGAACGTGTCACGCGAAGAACAGCAGCGTCGCTTTCTGAGCCGCCTCGCCGAGGCCGAGAAACATTGGAAATTCTCCGAGCAGGATCTTGAGGAAAGCAAACATTGGGACGCCTACATGCAGGCCTATGAGGCGGCGCTCAATGCCACCTCGCGCCCCGGGGCGCCCTGGTATGCGATCCCGGCCGACGACAAACCTTATATGCGGGTCCAAGTTGCGGAGATACTGGTCGCGACGCTGCGGCGACTGAACCTCGACTATCCGAGTATCGACGCCGCGACGCGTAAGCGGTTCAAGGCGCTGCGGCGGGAATTGGAGAAGCGCTAGCGCGCGGTCGCCGCAAGCGGAGCCTGGAGCTCGCACAGGGCGTGACAAGGCTGCTGAATCGCCGTGCCGCGCTCGCGACGACGGCTCAAAGGGGATTTTTTTTGCGGCACGGGCCGATTTGCGAAGTCGTTTGCGAGCCGATGAAGGCGCCCGGCGTTTGGGGCGCTTGGGTCCTTGCCACGATGGCAGACAAGCAACTCCCCGGACTCCCCCGAACAGAAGCGCCAGAGAGACCTCCATGAACGTCCACTTTCTCCAGCACGTACCCTTCGAAGGGCTCGCCAGCATCCGCGAATGGATCGAGCGCGGCGAACACCAGGTCAGCGGGACACGCCTGTACGCGGGCGAGGCGCTGCCGCACCCGCGGCAGCCCGATCTGCTGATCCTGATGGGCGGGCCGATGAGCGTGCATGACGAAGGCGCACATCCCTGGCTGCGCCCGGAGAAGGCCTTCGTACGCGCTGCCATGGATGCCGGCAAACCCGTACTGGGTATCTGCCTGGGTGCGCAGTTGATCGCCGACGTGCTCGGCGCCCCTGTGTATCGCAACGATCAGAAGGAGATCGGTTGGTTTCCGGTTATGCGAACCGTCGAGGCCGAGGCGTCCGCCCTGGGACGTTTACTGCCGGCGGAGTTTCCCGCCTACCATTGGCATGGCGACACCTTCGATCTGCCGCCCGGCGCCCTGCATCTGGCGCGCAGCGCGATCTGCCGGAACCAGGCCTTCAGCATCGACGACCGCATTCTCGGCCTGCAGTTTCATCTGGAAACGACGCCTGAGAGCGCACGGGCGCTGATCGAGCACGGCGCCGACGAACTGGTCATAGGACCGGGCATCCAGTCGGCCAACGAAATGCTCGCCGACAGTGCGCGCTTCGTGGTGCTTAACCGACTCATGTTCCGCATGCTGGATGGCCTGACCGGCGTCGAGCCTGCATAACGAGCCGCGTGGCGTGGGAAACGCGGCGTATGTGCATTACACGGGGCTGCTCGGAGTCGCGGAACGCAGATGGGGATCGCGGGCAGAGACGGCGCGGCGCCTAGCGGGAGGCATCCGAGGAGAGTTTGAGCGCCACCAGCAACAGCGCCTCGGCCTCCGGCTCGGTCTGCACGCCGACCGCGCGCGGGTGACCGTCGATCAGCACGGCAGGCATGATGTTCAAGTGGTGCTTGCGGGCGACCGCCTCGCCGGGGGGCGTTTCCAGATCCAGTATTTCGAGTCCGATGCCATGGCGCGCGCAGATGCGTGTCCAGATATCTTCCGCGCGCCTGCAGGAGCTGCACCAGGACGCCACCAGCAATTCGACTTGCATGCCTCAGTGCCCCGGCGCGGCCGGCGTCAGCCGGTAGGTGGCATGACAGGCGACGCACTTACCGAGGATGTCGCCAAGCTGACGCAGACTGTGTTCGTGGTCACCGAGCTGTTCGGCGTCCAGCGCCAGCTGATCGAAATCAGCATGCACGCTGCGGCCGAGGGTCTTGAATTCCAGCGGCAGCGCCTGCATCAGCGAGACCGGCACCTGAGCGGCGGCGGCCAGCCCCATACCGCGCGCCTGTTCCGCGACCTGCGCGAGATCGTCCTCTGTGAGCGCCAAAGTGATGCCCTGCACAGTACTCAGAAACATCCGCATCTCCGCCAGCACCAGGTCGCGGTCGGCGGGCGCGAGCAGGATCTCGGCGCGGCCGTCGCTGGCATGCTGTGTCGGCGTGCCGATCAATAGCCGATAGCCGATCAGCGCGCCCAGCGCGACCAAAGTCGCCAGCAACAGCCAGCAGGGTCGACAGCTTCGTGTTCCGGTCATTCGTATCTCCTCCTCCCTACCCGAACTGGCGGGTCTATCCCTGCCTGCCTTGCGGTTGTGATTCGCGGAATCGGGCATCCGCATGCACGGTTCCGCAAACCGACCGCCGAACCGTTTGGGGCGGTACGCGAAGCATGTCTATAATGGCGCCGCGTCGATTGTACGCAGAGTGCACAGTAGCGAGCGCGACACGGCAGTCGCCTTGACCTTGATCAAACCCATCCGACAGGCGCTGAGGGCAGCAGTGCGTGATTCGGAGGAAGCCGTCCCGACTATGAGCGAGTCCACCGAATACACCCCCTGGTTGCGCCGCACCTATCTGTTCGCCGCACTGGACGATGAACAGCTCGCGACCGTCGCCGCCTCCATGCAGGAGGTCAAAATCGACGAAGGCCGGATGCTGTTCGAACACGGTCAGCCCGCGGAGCGCTTTTTTCTATTGCTGGAAGGCCAGATAAAGCTCTATCGGCTGTCGGAGGAAGGCGACGAAAAGGTGATCGAGATCGTGCGACCCGGGCAGACCTTCGCCGAAGCGGTCATGTTCATGTCGGGGCGCGTCTACCCGGTGAACGCCGATGCGCTGTCCAACAGCCGCCTGCTGGCATTCTCCAGCGCAACGGTGAAGCAGCTCCTGAGCGGGTCCGTCGACACCTGTTTCAAGCTGATGGCCGATATGAGCCAGCGTCTGCACCGGCTGCTCAACGAAATCGACAGCCTGACGTTGCACAATGCCACCTACCGTCTGGTCAGCTACCTGCTCAGCGAACTGCCGGAAGGCGTGCTGCAATCCCCCGAAATCGTCCTGACC
>JBAYTM010000160.1:0-5843 GCA_041675685.1 Thiohalobacteraceae bacterium | reverse complement strand
GTCGCCGTCGTGCAGACGCTGGCTGGACGAGGCTACGGACTCGCCATTCACCAGCGGCGGCGCGTCGCCTTCCAGATGCGCAATGAAATAACCATCTTCACGGCGCGAGATGATGGCCGATTCCTTCCCGGTCTTACCGAGCCGGGTCATGGCCCGATCCATTCGGATGGTGCGGCCGAGGTGCGAGCCACTGATGATCTGCAACCAGCCGGTCGCGAGCCGCGGGCCAGGTGCGTGGTTGAGCTGCACACCTTCGGTGGCGGGCTCACTGCTGTAGCTCAACGTGTGTTTGCCTACTTGGATCTGGTCGCCGTCCTCTAGACGGATCGCTTCGACGACGGCCTTGTTATTCACCTTGACCGGGTCGGTCGCCTGCAGGTTTTCGATACGATAGTCGTGGCCGTCGGCAAAGATGCGGGCATGCTGCGGCTGTATTGCCAAGCTGTCGATGTGGATAGTGCATTCCGGCGCACGGCCGACGATCAGTTCGGAGCCGGTAAGCGCGAACATCTTGAGTTTCTTTTCTTTGAACGACAGAGTGAGTTTTGCCATGATGCCTATCCGGCGTACCTGCTTCGCAGTGACCGGCCTGTGCTCGTTTAACCAACTGATTGGGACGTCTCGTGACCCGCTCAGGCGTCGATGGCGTGCGGCCATCTGAGGGTATAGCGGCCGCAAGAACCAGATTTTTAACCAGTTCGACCGGCATCCATCATTGGTTGCCGCACGCCAACGGGCCAGATTGATAAACCGTGACCGCCGTCCCTGGACGAGACCGAATAATGACGACAGCAGGTGAAAAAGAAGGTTTGATCGGGCTGTTCGACGCCTTGGCGGAGGGTTATGACCGTGCCGCCCTGCGTTTCTTCCCGTTCGCCGCTGACCGGTTGGCACAACGTCTGGCGCCGCAACCGGGCGAAAAAATACTCGATCTGGCGACCGGTACCGGGGCGGTGGCCGTGGCAGTCGGCCAACGACTCGCGGGTGGCGGGCGTGTGACGGCGATCGATATTTCCGAGAAAATGCTCGACCGTGCCTTCGCCAATGTGCGGCGGATGGCGCTGCATAACATCGACCTCCACGCCATGGACGCCGCGGCGCTGGAATTCCGGGCGGGCTACTTCGATGCCCTGGCCTGCGCGTTCGGGTTGTTCTTCCTTCCGGATATGTCGGCCGCGCTACGCGAGTGGCGTCGGGTCTTGCGCCCGGGCGGGCGGTTGCATCTTTCCAGCTTCGGTGCCCAGGCTTTTCAACCCTTGGCAAAACTGTTCTGCGACCGATTGGCCGCCCTGGGCGGGCCGGCGCTATCGCCCGCGGAGTTCCCGTGGCAGCGGTTGGCGGACGAGGACGGTCTGCGCGCACTGCTCGTCGGCGCGGGCTTCGAGCCGCTCGACGTGTCGACCGAGCAATTGGGGTTTCATCTCCAGTCACCGCAAGAGTGGTGGGAGATTCTCTGGCATACGGGGTTCAGGCATGCGTTACTGCGTTTCGACCCGGAAAACCTCGACGCCTTTAGGCGACAGCATATGGAAGAGGTCGAGACGCGCTTCGCCGATGGCAAACTCTGGCTGGATGTGCCGGTGATCTTCGTGAGCGCACAGGCGACGGGTTAAGTCATTTTTGCCGCCACCTGGCGGCGTCGCAGGTGGGGACGAATGCGCGCCGTCTTCACAGCATTGTCCTTGGTCTGGATGATGTCGATGGGGTATCCGGACAGCAACAGGCTGGTGCCGGCCTCCGGTATATCCTCCATGTGCTCCAGAATCAGTCCGTTCAGCGTCTTCGGACCGTTGGTCGGCAGTTCGATGTGCAAGGCCCGGTTGAGTTCGCGGATGTTGGCGCCGGCATCGATCAGATAGCTGCCGTCGTCCTGGGGCGTGATGTCCTTGCTGCTTGCGGCGGGATCGGTCGTGAATTCGCCGACGATCTCCTCGAGAATGTCCTCGAGCGCGACCAACCCTTGAATGTCGCCATATTCATCTACCACCAGGCCCGTACGGCGGCTTTCGCGCTGAAAGTTCAGCAGCTGCCGATTGAGTGTCGTGCCTTCCGGAATGAAGTAGGGCTCCCGTACGGCAGCGCGCAGGTCGGCGTGCGTCAGCGCGCCGTTTTTCAACAGGGGCACGACGTTGCGCAAATGCAGTATGCCGACGACGTTGTCGATGGACTCTTCGAACACCGGGAGTCGGGTGTACTGCGTATGAGTGATCAGATCGGTGATCTCGTCGATGTCGTCGCTCAGGTCCACCCCGATGACCTCGTGGCGCGGGATCATAATGTCCTCGACCGTGGCCTTTTCCAGATCCATCAGGTTC
This sequence comes from Thiohalobacteraceae bacterium, assembly GCA_041675685.1. GTDB lineage: Bacteria > Pseudomonadota > Gammaproteobacteria > Thiohalobacterales > Thiohalobacteraceae > JAHJQQ01. The sequence continues at coordinate 3,528 of JBAYTM010000160.1, read as the reverse complement.
AACAGCATTTTCTGGTGGCGCTTGGGAATCATGGCGCCCGCTTCCAGGACCACAGTGCGCAGTTCCTCGGTACTCAGCGACTGCTCTCCCGCAAGGTCGGGATTGACTCCGAGCGCCCTGAGCAGTGCGTTGGCGATCTTGTTGACCAGCCACACCAGCGGATACAGCAACTTCAACAGCGGTACATAGACGAAGGCGGCAGGGAAGGCGATGCGTTCGGGGTGCAGGGCGGCCAGGGTTTTTGGGGCGACCTCCGAGAAGATCAGCACGGCGAGGGTCAATAGCCCTGTGGCCACGGCGATGCCGGGTTCGCCGAACAGGCGCAGCCCGATCAGGGTGGCGACGGCCGAGGCAAGAATATTAACGAAATTGTTGCCCAGCAGAATCAGCCCGATGAGGCGGTCCGGACGTTCCAGCAGACGTTGCGCACGCACCGCACCCGCATGCCCCGCCCGCGAAAGATGCCGCAACCGATAGCGATTGAGCGTCATCAGGCCGGTCTCCGAACCGGAGAAGAAGGCGGACAGAACGAGCAGAAAGATCAGCACGCCGAACAATGCGCTTAAGGGGATGTCGTCCAACGGTCAGGATGCCTCAGGGTGGATATCGGGGGGTGCCATACCGTATGTCCGGCGGGTAGCGTCAATGGCCCAGCAACAATTCGAGAACCAATTTGCTGCCGAAGTAGGCGAGCATAAGAAATACGAATCCCCCGAGCGTCCAGCGGATGGCCGTGCGGCCGCGCCAACCGAACTTCCAATGCCCCCAGATCAAGACACCAAATACGGCCCATGCGACAAGCGAAAGGATGGTCTTGTGGACCAAGTGCTGCGCGAAGATGTCTTCAAGGAAAAAGAAACCGGTCAGCAGGGCCGCGCTCAGCAGGACGAAGCCGGTAATGATGATCTGGAACAGCAGAGACTCCATGGTCTGCAGAGGTGGCAATGCACGGATCAGCCCGCCCGGGTGTCGGTTGCGAAGCTGATGGTTCTGGATCGCCAACAGAACCGCCTGGAGTGCCGCGATGACGAGCAGGCTATAGGCGAGGACGGACAATAAAATATGCAGATCCAGTTGCCAGCCGTTTGGTGCGCTCAACACATGGCGCGATGGATAGGCGAACATCAGCGCGATGGTGAGTGCGGCCATCGGCAATAGCGCTATGCCGAGGTTCTCCAGCGGGCGTTGGAGGGAGGACGTCAACAGCAGCAGGGCGGTCAACCAGCCAACCAGGGAAGCGGCGTTGAAAAAGCCCAAATTGAGCCCGGCGGCGGTCACCAGGAGCGGATAAAGAGCGCCGCCATGTAGCAGTACGGCGCCCAACCCCAAGACGATTGCGCCTCCCCGGCCCAGCGGAACGGGAAGGTCGCGACGCGCCAACCGGAGCGCCAGGAGCAGGCTGCTGGCAAGGTAAAGGACGATCGCCAGGATGCCGATGAGTTCCGTATGCATGTTCCTCCGCGGCGCGGGTGTATTAATTTCACCGGAAATCCCTGAGTATAATGGCATATCCGCGGCATGCATTGAAAGGCGCGCGCTGGCTGGCGCGCCGTCGGATGGGAATGTGAACAGGGTTGTTGTCCGTGCCGAGGCGCGCTGGCAGCATGGCGAAGTCCCGATGAGGACTCAAACCGAGTAGGTGCTGGAACGCCGGACTATGCGCATTAGGGTGCTTGGATGTAGCGGAGGTATCGGGCAGGAATTGCGGACGACCAGTCTCCTGGTGGACGACGATATCCTGATCGACGCGGGTACCGGTGTCGGCGATCTCTCGCTGGCGGAGATGGCGCGTATCCGTCATATCTTCGTTACCCACTCGCACCTCGACCATATTACCGGTATCCCGCTCATGGTCGATTCCATTTTCGGTCAGATCAAAGACCCGGTGGTGGTCCATGCCAGCGCCGATACTGTGGCGGCCCTGCGCCAGCACATATTCAACTGGACGATCTGGCCGGACTTCAGTCAATTGCCGACGCCCCAGACCGGCGTCCTGGGATATGAAACCATGGCGCCTGGAGACGTGTTCAGTCTTGCAGGGCGGAATGTCCGGATGATTGCGGTGAACCACGTGGTTCCGGCCGTCGGCTATGCCGTCGAGAGCGCCGGCCGGTCCATTGCCTTTACCGGCGATACCACCAGCAACGAAACCTTTTGGGATGCACTTAACCAGTACCCCGATCTCGACGTGCTGATCGCGGAGTGCGCCTTCCCCAACCAGGAACACGGGTTGTGCCGGAAGGCGTTCCATTACTGCCCGGACTTGCTGGCTACCGATCTCGCCAAATTACGGCACCGCCCGCGGGTTTTTCTCAGCCACCTCAAACCCGGCGCCGAGGACCTCATTGAACGCGAGTGTCGTGGCCTTCTGCAGGGACTCGACGTGCGTCGTCTGTTCGGCGGCGACTTGATCCAGTTATAATCCCCCTCTGATCCCCCTGGCGCCCCGCCGCGTTCCGTCGAGGCGTCGTCTCCGTTCGTCCACTGCCGTGAATCGTTTATGTTCGAGAATCTGACCGATCGCCTTACTCATACCCTCAAGCGCTTGCGGGGACAGGGCCGCCTGACCGAGGAAAACATCCAGGAGACGCTGCGCGAAGTGCGCATGGCGCTGTTGGAGGCCGATGTCGCCTTGCCGGTGGTGCGCGCGTTTATCGAGCGGGTGCGGGTTCGGGCCGTGGGCCAGGAGGTGCTTCAGAGCCTGACACCGGGTCAGGCGCTCGTGAAGATCGTTCATGATGAGCTGATTGCGATTATGGGTGAGGCCAACGACGGCCTCAATCTGCGCGTGCAGCCGCCGGCCGTCGTCTTGATGGCCGGGCTGCAGGGTTCCGGGAAGACGACCAGTTCGGGCAAGCTGGCGCGCTGGCTCAAAGAGCGGCACAAAAAGTCGGTCCTTTTGGCGAGCTGCGACGTCTACCGTCCCGCGGCCATCGAACAGCTGCAGACCTTGGCGCGCGAAGTCGGCGCCGAATTTTTCCCCAGCAGGCCCGACCAGGATCCGGTGACCATCGCGGGCGGTGCGGTGGAGCAGGCGCGCCGCCAAGGCGTCGATGTAGTGATCATCGACACCGCAGGGCGGTTGCACATCGATCACGAGATGATGGCGGAAATTCAGCGCATCCACGCGGCGGTCAACCCGGTCGAAACGCTGTTCGTGGTCGATAGTATGACCGGTCAAGACGCGGCGAATACCGCCAAGGCCTTCGACGACGCCCTGCCTTTAACGGGTGTGATTCTCACCAAAACCGATGGCGACGCACGCGGCGGGGCGGCGTTATCGATCCGCACGATTACCGGAAAGCCGATCAAGTTTTTGGGCGTCGGCGAAAAATCTGCTGCGTTGGAGCCGTTCCATCCCGACCGCGTCGCCTCCCGAATGCTGGGTATGGGCGACGTGTTGAGCCTGGTCGAGGAGGCCGAGCGGAAGGTCGATCGCACTAAAGTCGAAAAGCTCGCGGGCAAGCTTAAGGCCGGTCAGCGATTCGATCTCGAGGATTTCCGGGACCAGTTGCAACAAATGATGGG
>JBAYTM010000159.1:0-5888 GCA_041675685.1 Thiohalobacteraceae bacterium | reverse complement strand
TATGAACTTCCTGAAATCATTGCAGTCCCACTGAGCGATGGCCTGCCAGCCTACCTCCGCTGGATCGACCAAAACCTGGAACCCTCCTCATGATGCGACACCCTCTGCGCCGGTTCATCCGGTTCGTCCCCGTCATCGCCCTGCTGTGGCTGGCGTCTGCCTTTTCCGCGGTCGCGCAGTGGGCCGAGGACGAACTGCTCGAACCGGATGTCGCGTTCGCCTTCTCGGCGGCGGCCGATCAGCCGGATCGCATCGTCGTCCGGTGGCAGGTGGCCGATGAGTATTACCTCTACCGCAGTCGCATTCAGCTGCGCAGCGATACGCCCGGAGTAACGCTCGGCGAACCGCGCTTTCCGCAAGGAAAAATGAAGGACGACGAGTTCTTCGGACGCGTCGAAATCTACCGCGGTGCCGTGGACGTGGAGGTTCCGGTCTCCCGCAGTGCGGATGCGCCGAACAGCTTCAAGCTGATCGCGGTATCCCAGGGCTGCGCCGACCAGGGCGTTTGTTATCCCCCGCATACCCAGACCGCTGAACTGCGGTTGCCCGACGCGCCCTCCGCCACTCCACGCACCGCCCCGGCCGCCCGTACCAGTCCGCTCGACAAGCTGCGCTCGCTGAGCCAGGAGCTCGGCTTCGACAACAGCGGCGATGAATTCCTCGACCCCGATGTCGCGTTCCGCCCGGACGTTGCGGCCAGCGCCGATGGCAGCGAGCTGCTGGTGCGTTGGGATATCGCCGAGGGCTACTACCTGTATCGCGACAAATTCCGTATCGAACTGGACGCGGGCGACGGTGTCGCGTTGCAACCGGCACAGTTCCCGGAGGGCGAGATCAAGGACGACGAGACCTTCGGACGCGTCGAGGTCTATCACAACCAGGTCGAGGCGCGGATCCCGATGACGCGGATCCAGACCGCGGCAACGCCGATCAAGGTCAAGCTCGGTTACCAGGGCTGCGCCGAGGCCGGTATCTGCTACCCCCCGCAGATCAAGACAGTCGATTTCCAGCTGCCCGCTGGCGGCTCGGCGACCGCCGCGGCGGCGCCAACGGCGGGTACCCCGCCTGCCGTTCAGGCCGAGGCGCCACCGGTCACCGACCAGGACAGGATCGCGCGCGTCCTGACCGAGAAGCCGCTCTGGCTGAGCATGCTGATCTTCTTCGGCTTGGGGCTCGGGCTGTCGGTGACGCCCTGCGTGTTTCCGATGATCCCGATCCTGTCCAGCATCATCGTCGGTCAGGGCGAACAGATCACCACCCGGCGCGCCTTCTCGCTGTCGCTGGTGTACGTGCTGGCAATGGCGCTGACCTATACCGTCGCCGGCGTCATCGCCGCGCTGTTCGGCGAGAATCTCCAGGCCGCCTTCCAGAATCCCTGGATACTAAGCAGTTTCGCGGCCGTGTTCGTGTTGCTGGCGCTGTCGATGTTCGGCTTTTACGAATTGCAGATGCCGGCAGGGCTGCAGAGCCGGCTCAGCGAAATCAGCAACCGGCAGCGCGGCGGCACCCTGATCGGCGTCGGCGTGATGGGCTTCCTCTCCGCGCTTATCGTCGGACCCTGCGTCGCCGCACCGCTGGCGGCCGCACTGCTGGTGATCGGTCAGACCGGCGACACGCTGCTCGGGGGCTCGGCGCTGTTCGCGCTCAGCCTGGGCATGGGCGTGCCCCTGCTGATCATCGGCACCGGCGCCGGCAAGCTGCTGCCGCGGGCCGGCGGCTGGATGAACGCGGTGAAGGCGGTATTCGGCGTGCTGCTGCTGGCAGTGGCGATCTGGATGTTGGAGCGCATCCTGCCGAGCGCGGTCTCCATGATGTTGTGGGCGACCCTGCTCATCATCAGCGCCGTCTACATGGGTGCACTGGAGCGCGTCGATGTCGACGCGACCGGTTGGCACAAACTGTGGAAAGGCGTGGGCCTGATCCTGCTGGTCTACGGCGTACTGATGCTTGCCGGCGTCGCCTCCGGCGGCCGCGACGTGCTGCAGCCGCTGCGCGGCGTCGCCGCCACCGGTGGTGGCCCGACCGCGGCGCAGGCCTCGTTGGACTTCCGCCCCATCAAGTCGGTCGAAGATCTCGATCAGGCGATCCTGGCGGCCAATCGCGCCGGCAAGACGGTGATGCTGGATTTCTATGCCGACTGGTGCACCGAATGCCACCGCATGGAGAAGTACACCTTCAGCCATCCGGACGTCCACGCCGCATTGGCCGGCAGCGTCACCTTGCAGGCCGATGTGACCGCCAACGATGCCCTCGACAAGGCCTTGCTGCAACGCTTCAAGCTGATCGGGCCGCCGGCCATTCTGTTCTTTGATGGCGAGGGGCAGGAGCTACGGCGCTACCGCATGGTCGGCTACATGGACGGGGAGGAATTCGCGGCGCATACGCGCGCCGCCCTGGGCGAAGGCTGAATCGACCGGAATCAGGTCTTGAATTGGTACTTGCGGATAAGGTCGTACATGGTGGGCCGGCTCACGCCGAGCAATTCGGCGGCCTGGGAGATCTTCCCGCCGACATGACTCAGCGCGCGCAGGATCGCCTGGCGCTCGGCCTGCTCGCGGATTTCCCGAAGATCGAAACTCTGCGCCTGGGCCGCATGCTCCCCGCCCAGTTCCAGGTCCTTGGCGCTGATCTGTTTCTGTTCCGCCATGATCACGGCCCGTTTCACGCGATTTTCCAGTTCACGGACATTGCCCGGCCAGTGATAACCCTCCAGCGCCGCCAGCGCATCCTTGCCGAAGCGATGCGCCTGATTGCCGTGTTGACGGCTGTAACGCTCCAGGAAGGCGCGCCCCAATAGCAGAACGTCGCCGACACGCTCGCGCAGCGGCGGAATACGCACGCTGATCTCGCTCAGGCGGTAATACAGGTCTTCGCGGAATTTGGATTCGCGGATCAAGGCCTGCAGATCCTTATGGGTCGCGCAGACCACGCGCACATCGACCGGTATCTCCTTGCGCCCACCGACCCGTTCGATCACCCGCTCCTGGAGAAAGCGCAACAGCTTGGCCTGCAGCGGAAACGGCAGGTCGCCGATCTCGTCGAGAAACAAGGTACCGCCATTGGCGGTTTCGATCTTTCCCGGAGTCTGTTTTACCGCGCCGGTGAAGGCGCCCTTCTCGTACCCGAACAGTTCGCTTTCCAGCAGCGTCTCGGGAATGGCGGCGCAGTTGATCGCGACGAAGGGCCCGTCACAACGCCGGCTCAGGCCGTGCAGCGATCGCGCGATCAGCTCCTTGCCGGTTCCGCTCTCGCCCAGCACCAAGGCGGTCGCCTCGGCCGGCGCGACCTTTTCGATGGTGCGGCAGACATCGAGCATTTCCGGGCTGCCGGTCAGCACCCCTTCCAGCGGTGACTGCGGTTCCTTGTTGTGCAGACGCCGATTTTCATTCTCGAGTTCGTGCAGCCGGTAGGCGCGATTGACGATGAATCCGAGCAGGTCGGAATCGATCGGTTTATGGAAAAAATCGTAGGCGCCCAAGGCGACGGCGCGCAAGGCATTTTCGCGTTCGTTGTTACCGGTGACGACGATGATTTTGGTATGCGGACAATCGGCCAGAATCTGTTCCAGTGTCGCGAAGCCTTCGCTGGTACCACCGGCATCCGGCGGCAGACCCAGGTCCAGCGTCATCACCGGGAACGGGTGTTTTTTCAGTTCGGCTAGGGCGGACTGACGATCATCGGCGACGATGACCTCATAACCCTCGAAGCACCAACGCAGCTGCGCCTGCAGCCCCGCGTCGTCTTCAACGACCAGCAATTTCCTGGAGTTTTCCGTCATGCAGATATCCGTCGCCTTCTACGAGGCATAACTGTACGTTATTTTGGTTTTCACCGCTAATGGGTACGCGCATGCGAAACGTCGTGCCCTCGCCCACGCGACTGATGACTTCGATGTCGCCGCCCAGTGCGCGCACGAACTCGCGCGTCTCGTAGACGCCGATGCCCATCCCGGACTTGCCCTTGGTGGTTTCGAACGGGCGGAACAGGCGCTCGCGGATGAACTCCGCGTCCATGCCCGAGCCGTTGTCCTGGACTTCGATCACGGCCCAGTCCTCGTGCTTGAACAAACGCATGATGATCCGGCCGTCGGCCGCGGTCGCATCCTGCGCATTGCGTACTAGATGCCCCAGGATCGCCGCGAAGCGATCGCGGTTGGCGCGCGCTGCGATGCCTTTCGCCTGACAATCCACACTCGGCGCCGGCCGGCCATTGGCCATGGTATTGGCGACCTCATGCAGCAGGTTGCACAGGTCCAGGGCGACCATCTGACGGTTATCGGCGCCGCCACTGCGCAGGTGCGCCATAAGGCGGTTCATCTTGTCCACCGAGTGTTCGACGGTGCGGATCGCATCTTCCATGAACTGCGGATTATGTTTGTGCTTGCTCGCGTTGCTGACCACCAGCGACAGCTGCGCAACGAGATTTTTGAGATCGTGCATCACATAGGTGGACAGGCGGCTGCAGAGCTCGAACTGGCGCGCATCCGCGAGCGCCCGAGCCGCCTCCAGCTGCGCGAGGTGACTGGCCGCCTGACGGCCGGCCGTCTTCAGCAGGTCGCAATCCTCCCAGTTGAAATGCTGCGGTGCCGGCGAGCGCGCCAGCAGGATGAAGCCGAGCAGTCGTTCGTGGAGAATCAGCGGTGTGATCAGCCAGGCGCGCGGGACGGTCGCGAGCCAATCCGGCATGCCGAGGCCTGCATACAACTGCGGATCGCGCTCGAATTCGTCGCGATTGATGACCCATTCCTGACGTTCCAAAAAGGTGACCAGGGCGCCATTGGCCTCTTCGCTGGCATTTTCCGGGAGGTCCATCTGCCAACTGGCGACCGGCTCGAAACGACCCGTATCGCGCCGCATCCAGAGGACGCCGGCCGGACTCTCGATGATCTCGGCAATGGCGCGCACCACCCGCTCACGCAACCGCGCGTCCGGCTCGCCCGAGGACAGGGTGCCGATGAATCGCAGCCACTCGTCGCGATAGTCGTATTTGTAGTGGAAGAAGTGCTTGCTGATCAGCACCCGCAGGCTCGCGCGCAATTGGCCCGAAAACAGCAGCACCGCCAGCACCAGGATCGCGCCGAACAGGAAGATCACCTGCGCGACACCGCCCCAGCTGCCGCCGAAACTGCGCACGTAGTAACCGCCGGCGCCCATCGCGAACAGGTAGATGCCGGCGCCAAGCAGCGAGGCCGTGTGGAACACGATGCGCCGGGAGACGAAGATGTCCAGCGACCAGCGGGCATCGCGCGCGATCGCCACCGCGATCAGCGGCACCACCAGGGCGTTGACGAAACCGCGCGCCTGCCACAGGGACACGTCCACACGCTGAAACAGCAAGGCGTCCGCATACAGATAGAAGTCGTAGGCGAACATGCCGCCGACGCCCATGCAGAGGTACTTGATACCACGACGCATCTCCGGCCGGGTATTCCGGAACAGCTGCTCCACCAGCACCAGACCGAAGATTGCCATGAGCAGATAGCCGCCGAGCAACCAATCGACCCCGATCGAAGAGATGATGGCGACACCGGAATAGAACCGGTGCGCGGTGAGACTGATCAACAGCAGCACGAAGGCGCCGGTCGACATCATCAGGGCGCGGAAACGTCGGCCGGACACCGCGCGGTCGCCGTAAGCGGCGCCCAGGATGCGCACCAGGAAGGCGACCCAGGCGAGGTCCCGGAGCAGCTCCACGACCTGGGTCTGAAAAGCGAAGGATTGCGAGACCGTCTGGTAGGCCGCCAGGCCCATCCACACCGTACTGAGCAGCGAGGCGAGCAGGAGCAGGCGCTTACGCGACTGCCCGTGCTGCCCCGTCAGCAACACCAGGGCAAGCACCAGAAATGCGATCGCGCCGACGGTATAGCCTACCAACCCGATGCCCGGCAT
>JBAYTM010000158.1:0-5949 GCA_041675685.1 Thiohalobacteraceae bacterium | reverse complement strand
TTCTTGTCACCGACCGCCTCGCCCACGCCCATGTTCAGGGTGATCTTGGTAATCTTTGGCACTTCCATGACGTTCTTGTACGCAAACTGCTCCATGAGCTGTTTGACGACGTTGTCGCGGTAGTGCTGCTGCAATCTGGCCATGGCTTCAACCTGCTCGATCAAACGTCTACGACTTCATTCGTAGACTTGAAATACCGCACCTTGCGGCCGTCTTCCAGCGTCCGGATGCCGACGCGGTCGCCCTTCTTGGTCTGGGCGTTGAACAACATCACGTTGGAGGCCTGGATCGGCGCCTCCTTCTCGATGATGCCGCCCGGTACACCGGCCTGCGGATTGGCCTTGGTGTGACGCTTCATGACATTGACGTTCTCGACGACCAGCTTCTCTTCGCCCAGGACACGCAGCACGGAACCGCGCTTGCCTTTGTCCTTACCGGCGATGACGATCACTTCGTCGCCTTTCTTAATCCTGCGCATGACGTAATCCTGCCTGCTCTCAAAGCACTTCTGGGGCCAGCGAAACGATCTTCATGAAGCGTTCGCTGCGCAATTCACGGGTCACCGGTCCGAAGATACGGGTGCCGATGGGCTCCAACTTGTTGTTCAGAAGCACCGCGGCGTTGGTATCGAAACGCACGACCGAACCGTCCGGGCGGCGCACACCCTTGCGGGTCCGTACCACGACGGCGTTATAGACCTCGCCCTTCTTGACCTTGCCACGCGGAATCGCTTCCTTCACGCTGACCTTGATCACGTCGCCGATGCCGGCGTAGCGACGGTGCGAACCGCCCAACACCTTGATGCACTGCACCTCGCGGGCTCCGCTGTTATCCGCAGCGAACAACTTGGTCTGCATCTGAATCATGTTTTAATCCTGACCAGCAATTTTCGAAAATACCGTTCGTTCAACCCGGCGGGCCGACGCTTCAGACCGCCTTCTCAACCACTTCGACCAACGTCCAGGACTTGGTCTTCGACAGCGGGCGGCACTGACGAATCAGTACCAGATCGCCTTCCTGGCACTGATTGGTCTCGTCGTGCACATGCAGCTTGGTGGAACGACGGATGTATTTGCCGTACAACTCATGCTTGACCAGCCGCTCGATCATTACCGTCACGGACTTGTCCATCTTGTTGCTCACCACACGACCCGTGAGCGTATTTGCGATAGTGTCTGGCGCGCTCATGCTGCATTACCTGTCTTTTCGTTCAGCACCGTCTTGATACGGGCGATCTCTCTACGCACGCGCTGGAAATGATGCGGGCGTGCCAGCTGACCGGTCGCCTTCTGCATGCGCAGGTTGAATTGCTCGCGCAACAGGCCGTTCAACTCTTCGCGCAGCTCGGCCGCGGATTTGTTTCGCATTTCGCTTGCGTTCATCACATCACCGTCCGAGTCACGAATGTGGTCTGCACCGGCAGTTTCGCGGCGGCGAGCTTGAAGGCCTCGCGCGCGATCTCTTCCGTCACGCCTTCGATCTCATAGAGCACGCGGCCCGGCTGGATTTTCGCCACCCAGTACTCGACATTGCCTTTACCGCTACCCATACGCACTTCCAAGGGCTTCTTGGTGACCGGCACGTCCGGGAAGATGCGGATCCAGATCTTGCCACCGCGCTTCACGTAGCGGGTGATCGCACGGCGCGCGGCTTCGATCTGGCGCGCGGTGAGTCGACCACGCGTGGTCGCCTTCAAGGCATACTCGCCAAAACTGACGTTGGCGCCGGAAGTTGCCAGGCCGGTATTGCGACCCTTGTGCATCTTGCGGAATTTCGTTCTTTTGGGCTGCAACATGGCCTGAATGCTCCTTAATTGCCCGCTGCTTTCTTCGCGGATTCAGCCTCGGCGACCTGAGCAGGCATGCCGATCACTTCACCCTTGAAGATCCAAACTTTCACGCCGATCACACCGTAGGTGGTGCGCGCCTCGGCGAAACCGTAGTCGATGTCGGCACGCAACGTGTGCAGCGGAACGCGACCTTCGCGGTACCACTCGCTGCGCGCGATCTCGGCGCCGTTCAAACGGCCTGCGACGTTGATCCGGATGCCCTGGGCGCCCAGACGCATCGAGTTCGTCACGGCGCGCTTCATGGCGCGGCGGAACATGATGCGGCGCTCCAGCTGTTGCGCGACGCTCTCGGCGACCAATTGCGCATCCAGTTCGGGCTTACGGATCTCTTCGATGTTGATGTGCACGGGAACGCCCATTTTCTGGGACACTTCCTTGCGCAGGGCCTCGATGTCTTCGCCCTTCTTGCCGATCACGATACCGGGACGGGCCGTATGCACGGTGATCATGGCATTCCGCGCCGGGCGCTCGATCTGAATCCGGCTCACCGAGGCGTGCGCAAGCTTTTTCTTCAAAAAGGCGCGGACCTCGAGGTCCTGATTCAGATAATTCGCGAAGTTACGGGAGTCCGCATACCACTTGGACGTCCAATCCTTCACGATTCCGAGGCGTATGCCTATTGGATGTACTTTCTGACCCATACCGAGTTCTCTCTCGTATCCAGTTTCATGGCGCGGGCCACAGGGCCCGCCCCGAAATACTTGTCTACTTCCCGGCGCCGACCGTCACGGTGATGTGACTGGTGCGCTTGACAATGCGGTTGCCGCGGCCCTTGGCGCGCGCGTGCATGCGCTTCATAACCGGGCCCTCGTCGACCATGATCGCCGCGACTTTCAACTCGTCGATATCGGCACCTTCGTTGTGCTCGGCATTGGCGATCGCGGATTCCAATATCTTGCGGACCATGGCGGCAGCCTTCTTGTTGCTGAACATCAGCGTCTGCAGGGCGCGCTCGACCGGCATCCCGCGCACCTGATCAGCGACCAGACGGCACTTCTGTGGCGAGATCCGCGCATGACGCAATTTGGCACTGACTTGCATTGGATCTCTCCTACCTCGACTTCTTGTCGGCGACGTGACCCTTGAAGGTCCGTGTCACGGCAAATTCACCCAACTTGTGACCGACCATGTTTTCGTTGACCAGGATCGGAACATGCTGACGTCCGTTGTGCACGGCGATGGTCAGGCCCACCATGTCGGGCATCACCATGGACCGGCGCGACCAGGTCTTGATCGGCTTCTTGCTGTTGGTGGCAATGGCCTCCTCCACCTTCTTCACCAGGTGGAGATCAACGAAAGGCCCTTTCTTCACTGAACGTGGCACGATTACGACCTCTCAATACTTATTTCTTGTTACGCCGGCGCACGATCATGTTATCGGTGCGCTTGTTACCGCGAGTCTTGTAGCCCTTGGTCGGCACGCCCCAGGGCGATACCGGGTGACGACCACCCGAAGTACGTCCTTCGCCACCACCATGCGGATGGTCGACGGGATTCATCACTACGCCGCGAACGGTGGGACGAACGCCGCGCCAGCGGCTGGCGCCCGCCTTGCCCAGGGCGCGCAGGCTGTGCTCAGAATTGCCGACTTCACCGATGGTGGCGCGGCAGTCCGAATGCACTTTGCGTATCTCGCCCGAACGCAGGCGCAGAGTGGCGTAGTCACCTTCGCGGGCGACCAGCTGCGCCGAGGCGCCAGCGCTGCGCGCCATCTGTCCGCCCTTGCCCGGCTTCAGCTCGATGCAATGCACCTGGGTACCGACCGGGATGTTGCGGATCGGCATGGCACTGCCCGGCTTGATCGGCGCGTCGATACCCGACTGGACATTCGAACCGACTTCCAACCCTTTCGCGGCCAGCACGTAGCGACGCTCGCCGTCAGCGAACAGCACCAGCGCAATGTGCGCGCTGCGGTTCGGATCGTATTCGATACGCTCGACGCGGCCGACGACGCCGTCCTTGTTGCGCCGGAAATCGATCATCCGGTACTTCTGCTTGTGTCCGCCACCACGATGCCGCGTGGTGATGCGGCCGGTGTTGTTGCGTCCACCTGTCTTGGACTTCTTTTCCAGCAGCGGCGCATAGGGCTCGCCCTTATGCAGCCCGTCGGTGGCCGTACGGACCACGAAGCGGCGGCCGGGAGATGTCGGTTTCGCTTTAACGATAGCCATCACTCAAACCTTGTTCAGTTGCGAGGTGCGCCCCGAAAGGCGATCACTCGGCTCCCATGAAATTGATGTCGCTGCCTTCCGCCAACGTCACGAAGGCCTTCTTCCAGTCCGACCGCTTGCCGATGGTCTGGCTGAAGCGCTTGGTCTTGCCCGGCATGTTCGCGACCTGAACGCCGGTGACTTTGACGTTGAACATCATTTCGACGGCCTGCCGAATTTCCGGTTTGGTCGCGTTGTTCGCGACCTTGAAGGCGAACTGGCGATTGCGGTCGGCCAGGCGCGCGGTCTTTTCAGACATCAGCGGCGCCAACAGCACCTTCATCAAACGCTCCTGACTCATGCCAGCTTCTCCTCGAACTTCTTCAGCGTCTCGACGGTCATCAGGACCTTGCCGAAGCCGACCAGGCTCACCGGATCCGCGCTCACCGAATCGCAGACGCCGACGTGGTAAAGATTGCGGGCAGCGAGGTAGAGGTTCTCGTCGGCGCCGTCGTGAACGATCAGCACGTCGTCGAGCTGCATATCCTTGAGCTTGCCGACCAACTCTTTGGTCTTCGGCGCGGACAGGCTAAACGATTCCACGACGATCAGACGATCCTGGCGCACCAGCTCCGAAAGGATGCAGGCCATTGCGCCGCGATACATCTTCTTGTTGACCTTCTGCGAAAAGTCGCGATTGCGCGCGGCGAAGGTCGTGCCGCCACCCCGCCACAGCGGGCTGCGAATGGTACCAGAACGCGCCCGACCTGTCCCTTTCTGTTTCCACGGCTTCGTACCGCCGCCGCGAACATCGGAACGTGTCTTCTGCGCCTTGGTTCCCTGACGCGCACCGGCCAGCACTGCGGTCACCACCTGGTGAATCAATGCCTCGTTGAATTCGCGTCCGAAAGTCTTGTCGGAGACGCTGATGGCTTGACCACCTTTGATCTGCAATTCCATCTCTGCTTCCCCTTACACCTTGGCCGGCGTCTTGGCCTTGACCGTCGGACGGACGATCAGATCGCCGCCCTTGGCGCCGGGCACCGCGCCCTTGACCAGCAGCAGGTTCCGCTCGACGTCCACCCGGACCACTTCCAGGTTCTGCGCGGCACGCCGCACGTTACCCATCTGGCCGGCCATCTTCTTGCCCTTGAACACGCGCCCCGGCGATTGGTTCTGACCGATCGAGCCGGCAGAGCGGTGCGACAGTGAGTTACCGTGTGTGGCGTCGCCCATGGTGAAGTTGTAACGCTTGATCGTGCCGGCGAAACCCTTACCCATGGTGGTGCCGGTGACGTCGACCTTCTGGCCTGCAGCGAACATATCCGCTTTCAGCTCGGCGCCCACGGCGAGATCAGCGCCCTCGCCCTCACCCAACCGGAACTCCCACAGACCGCGACCCGGCTGGACCTTCGCCTTGGCGAAGTGGCCGGCCATCGGCTTGGTCACGCGCGTTGCACGGCGCGTACCGACAGTCACCTGAACAGCGCTGTAGCCATCGTTTTCAAGGGTCTTGAGCTGCGCCACGCGATTCGGCTCCACCTCGATTACCGTGACCGGTACCGACGCGCCGTCTTCCGTGAAGATACGCGTCATACCCGCCTTACGCCCTACGACACCGATTGTCATTTCAATCACCTCATGTAGAAGCGGGCTCGCCCGCGAGCTGCTCGCTGCCGCTCCTACAGGTTTCTATTAATTCAGCTTGATTTGTACATCCACGCCGGCGGCGAGATCCAACTTCATCAGCGCATCGACGGTCTTGTCCGTCGGATCGACGATATCCATCAGACGCTTGTGCGTGCGGATCTCATACTGATCGCGCGCGTCCTTATCGACGTGCGGCGAGGTCAGAATCGTGAACCGCTCTTTCTTCGTCGGCAGCGGAATAGGACCGCGCACCTGCGCGCCGGTACGCTTGGCCGTCTCGACGATTTCACGCGCCGACTG
>JBAYTM010000157.1:0-5967 GCA_041675685.1 Thiohalobacteraceae bacterium | reverse complement strand
CTTCGGCCTGGCGCCGGCGCTCAACAGCGAAATCACCTTCGAGGAGGGCCGGGTGGTGCAGTCGAACTTCGATACCTATCAGGTGCTGCGCATGGATCAGATGCCTGTGGTCGAGGTGCATATCGTCAAATCGGCGCAACCGCCGACCGGCGTCGGCGAACCTGCGACGCCGGTGATCGCGCCCGCGGTGGCCAATGCCCTGAGTGCGGTCACCGGGCAGCGCTTCGATCGGCTGCCACTGAAACTGTCGGCCGGATGAATTCACGTATGCGCCCGCTTTACGATACAGATCGGGAAATCCTTCAGACCGCCATCGGCTGGCTCGAGGAAGGACATCGACCTCTGCTGGTGACGGTTGCCAAAACCTGGGGTTCGTCGCCGCGGCCGGTCGGTTCCTTGATGCTGCTGCGCGAGGACGGCGTCTACAGCGGATCGGTGTCCGGGGGTTGTGTCGAGGAAGACCTCTCGATGCGCTACCGCGACGGGCAGCTCGGCGACCGTTTGCCAACTTCCATCGACTATGGCGTCGAGCGTCTCGAGGCGGCGCGTCTCGGTCTGCCCTGTGGTGGGCGGCTCGAACTGGTGCTGGAGATGTTGGACGAACCCGCTTCACTGCGTCGGCTGTTGGATCGCATCGACGCGCACCAGCTGGTGCTTCGACGCGTCTGTCTGCAGACCGGCGAGGTACAGTTGCAATCCGCAGTCGCGGACGACGGTTTCGAGTATGCGACGGGCTGGCTGCAGAAGGTCTTCGGTCCGCGCTGGGAGATGCTGCTGATCGGCGCCGGACAACTATCGCAGTACGTCGCATCCTTGGCCACGATGCTGGGGTATCGCGTGTTCCTCTGCGATCCACGTGAACAGGCGGCGTGGAATCCCGCTGGCGAGGGCGTCGAGCAGGTCGCCGGCATGCCCGACGATGCGGTGAAAGCAGTGGCGACCCATGCGCGCATCATCGTGCTGGCGCTCAGCCATGATCCAAAGCTCGACGACATGGCGCTGCTGGAGGCGCTGGCGTCGCCGGCCTTCTACGTCGGCGCCATCGGGTCAGCGCGCAACAGCGCGATGCGACGCGAGCGTTTGCTCGCACTTGGGATGAGCCCGCAGCAGGTCCAACGCCTGCACGCGCCGGCCGGACTGCCGATCGGCAGCCACGCGCCGCCCGAGATCGCGCTGTCGATACTGGCGGAAATCACTGCACTGCGGAACCAGCGGACGGCGACGGTCGCAGCCGCCGTCGACGCGGCATGAACGCGGAGCCGGTCGGCATTCTTCTGGCCGCGGGCCAGGGCAAACGCTTCGGCGGCAATAAACTCCTGTATCCGCTTGATGATGGTATGCCCATGGTGGTCGCCTGCGCACGCCGTCTGCGCAGCGTTTTGTCACAGGTGATCGTAGTGGTCGCGAGCGCGGGGGACGCGCATGACGAAATGGTCGCACTGTTGCGGGAGGAGGCCGTGCGCGTGATCGGCAATCAACGCGCGCGTGACGGCATGGGTACCGGTATCGCCTGTGGCGTGGCAGCCAGCGCCGCCGCACCCGGCTGGATGATCGCGCTCGCCGACATGCCCTATGTATCCCCAGCGGCCATTCGCGCCGTGGCCGCGCGCCTGCAGCAGGGCGCCGATTTGGTGGCCCCGGTGTATCGGGGACGACGGGGGCATCCGGTGGGATTCTCGCGCCGACATGCAGGCGCCTTGATGCAACTTCGAGGCGATGCGGGCGCGCGGGCGATTCTGAACGCCAACAGTGGTACGCTTGAACTCATCGCCGTACAGGATGCCGGGGTCGTCGTCGATCTGGACCGGCCTCCTGTCGGTCACGTCGTTTAACAGACCGTTGAAACGCGTGATCAGGGGATGCGGCGCACGCTGCGAACGGGCGAAAAACACCGCGTATACTTACAAGTACATGCGATTTTGAACAGGCTCCGACGCCGCCATGCGCCCCGCGGCGTGTTCTCAACAACCTGTTAGAGGAATCACTATGTCGTGCTGTCATTCCAGGTGGCTTGCCGGCTTGCTGCTCTCCATCCTATGCACAGTCGTCGGTGCCGAGACCGCGTTGCCCTGGGGCAGGTCCGCGCCGACGCCGGTCGATTATCAACCGCAGAAGGTCGTGTACGACGTGAGTGTGCAGAATGTCGACAGCTTCGAGCGCGTCCTCGATCGCGTAAGCCTGTTGAACAACCTCTACGAGGCGGATCCGTTCCGGGCTTCGATCGTACTGGTGTTGCACGGCAACGAGATCTCTTTTTTCGCCGTGGAAAATTTTGAAAAATACCGCGAGCTGATGACCCGTGCACAAAGTCTTACCGTCAGCGAGACCATCGAGTTCCGGATGTGCGGCGCAGCGGCCAGACAGCAGGGGTTCGAGGCGGAAGACATACACGGGTTCGTCACCGTGGTGCCGATGGCGGATGCCGAGATCGTGCGGCTGCAGCAAGAGGAAGGCTATGCGTACATGCGCTGATCATCCGCTGGCGCCGTTCGCCGCCTGGCTGGCCGGTGTCGCACTATTGTCGGTCGCTACCGCCGCTGCGGCGCAAACGCCATTGCCGGCCGGAACGGCGCCGGTGGAGACACCCTACGGCGCGGTCAGCCTGCCGTTCGAACTGCATCAGGTCCCCGGCGCGCCGGTTTACTATGTAATCGGGCTTTCCGGTGTTCCCGGTGCCGCCAACGAGGGTCACACCTCCAATGCCGGCTTCGTGGTGACCGAGGACGGCGTGGTGGTGTTCGACGCGCTGGGCACCCCGGCCCTGGGCTACCGCCTGCTACAGCGGATCCGCGAAGTGACCGACCAGCCGATCGAACGTATCGTCGTCAGCCACTACCACGCCGATCATGTGTACGGCCTGCAGGCCTTCGAGGAACACGCGGGCGATCCGCCGGTGTGGGCGCAGCGCCAGACCAGCGGCTATGTCGGCGGCGACCGTTCCAACCAGAGCGAAGACGCCGAGCGCCGTCTGCAACAGCGTCGCGAGGCCTTGTTTCCCTGGGTGGACGAGAACACCTACATCGTTACGCCGGACAAATTCTTCGATGCATCGGCGACCTTCGAGGTCGGTGGTGTCGAATTCGAGCTGCGCCATATGGGGCCGTCCCACGCGCCGGGCGACAGCATCATGCTGGTGAAAAACTACGGCGTGTTGTTCAGTGGCGATGTGATCTACAAGGGCAGGGTACCGTTCATCGACAGTCCGGAAACCGATACGCAAAACTGGTTGGACGGTCTGCAACAGTTGTTGGAGCTCGATCCGCAACCGCGTTTCGTGATTCCCGGCCATGGCGACATCGCCCACGACATACGCGCGGCGACCAGCGCGACCAAGGAGTATATCCAGTACGTTCGCGAGGTCATGGGCGCGGCCGTCGAGGACTTCATGTCGTTCGAGGAGGCCTATGAGAATGCCGACTGGTCCCGGTATCGCGACCTGCCGGCCTTCGATGCCAGCCACCGGGGCAACGCCTACCGCATCTACCTGGAACTCGAAGCCGAATCATTGCAATAAAAGGAACATAACAATGGAAATTCAAGTCGGCGGTCTGTTCGGACTGATCCTGCTGGTGGTCGACATCTGGGCCATCATCAAAACGGTGGAAAGCCGCGCCACCACCGGCATCAAGGTGCTGTGGGTCGTGGTGATCCTGCTGCTGCCTCTTCTGGGGCTCATCCTCTGGTTCCTGTTCGGGCCGAAGCGGGTCTGACACACCGTTCTCCTCCTCATGGCCCCTGACTTCCTGCCTCCGCTCCAGGGGGAACCGGACTGCTGTCTGGTCCGGCGGTTCGCCGGTGGATCTCCACCCTGATGAAAAGTCGCCCGGCACGGACAGCCCGCGGGCGGCCTGACCGGCCGCGGCGGGTCTGCGCCGTGCGGTCGGTTTGACATGTGTCAACGCTGCCGTCGTCTGCCGCTGCCGTTTCCTAACCTTTGGGGTACACTCCCGGCCCGTCGGGTCCGACCGGCATACGCCGAAGTTTCGCTGTTTCCGGGGTTTTTCCTGGTAGATGGCCGCAGGGTGTTCGCGCGGCGCACGGCCCAAGGTCCAAGGTCTTTTCGGCATCGCCCTTCAGAATCGGCACCAACGCCCGCTATCCCGGCATCGGCGCGCCCCGTTGGGAAACTGCCGGTCTGTCGTCCAACAGCGTAGGGGTATTTGTCGATGCAACGCCTTTTACAACTCGGCCCCTACTACTTCCTTCTCGATCGCATTGCCTGGTTCTGTCAGGCGCGCACCATCAGCCCGCAGTTGAAGACCGGCGCCAGCCTGGCCCTGCTGCTGGGACTGTTCGGGATCGCCTGGTTGGGCGCCGAGTGGTTCACGCTGCGCGTCGGTGAGTACTCCGGCAGCCTCGAGTACGTGGCCACCAAGTTCAAATATCTCATGCGGCTGTTATGCGCCGAGACGCTGCTGCTCGCCGGCACCCTGGTGGCCACGGTGATGGCGCAGCAGGCCGCCAAGATCGCGGACTACCGCGAGATCAAGCGCTAGGTTTTCGCCGTCTGCCCTAGAGTTCCATCGCATGTCGGCTGAGGTAGTCCGCAACGCCCTCGGCCGACGGTTTCATGCCTTCCTGTCCCTTTTGCCAGCCGGCAGGGCAAACCTCGCCGTGCTCCTCGCAAAACTGCAAGGCGTCCAGCATGCGCAACATTTCGTCGACTTCGCGACCCAGCGAGAGGTTGTTGACGACCTGATGTTGCACCACCCCGTCACGGTCGATCAGGAACGAGGCGCGCAGCGCCGCGCCGCCGGTATGCTCGATGCCATAGGCGCGGGTGATGGCATGGGTGATGTCGGCCACCATCGGGAAGCGGACGCGACCGATGCCCCCTTTCTCGCGCGGCGTTTCGCGCCAGGCGTGATGCACATACGCCGAGTCCACCGAGACGCCGACGATCTCGGCGCCGCGTTCCTTGAAGTCGTCGAAGCGATTGTCGTGCGCAATGATTTCGGACGGACAGACAAAGGTGAAGTCCATCGGCCAGAAGAAGAGTACGACGTAGTTGCCGTGCAGGTCGGATAAACGAAAGTCTTCCTTGATCGTGCCATTCGGCATGACCGCCGTGGCGACGAAATCCGGCGCCACCTGATTGACCAAGACCATAATGCCTCCATGATCGACTGAAGGGATCCGGTTCGGCGCCTGCGCCGGCGCGGTTCTCTGTGCAGTCTGTTATGATAGGCCGTCGACGCTAGAGAAAGCCGACGCCTCAGACATTATGAAAACGCAATGTGCAGAACTTCTATTGCGATTTCGCAGTGACGCTCTCGGGGGCGCGGCCCTATGGTCGGAAAGACCCAACGAGCCGCGCACCGCGGCTGATCCCCGGAACGCGCAACGGTGGCGCCTTGGACGGCGTCGCCGGCGAATGACAAAGGAGCGAGCTATGACACCCCGATCAATTTCTTCTGCGGTTGCAGCCGGCATTCTCGGCGGCCTACTCAGTGCCGGTGCGTCCGCGGCCAGTGTGCAAGTGGATGTCAAGAAGGTCGGCGCTGACGGCGTCGGCGACTCCATTGGCACCATCACCTTTCGCGATACCACCGACATCGGACTGGTGATCATTCCCAAACTGAAGGGACTCGAACCTGGGGCGCACGGTTTCCATATTCACGAGAAGGCCGACTGCGGAACTCATAGCAAGGACGGTAAAACCGTTCCCGGCGGTGCGGCCGGCGGTCATTACGATCCGGAAAACACGGGCCGCCACGCGGGGCCGGTCGGCAACGGGCATCTCGGCGACCTTCCCGAACTGTTGGTCGATCCGGACGGCAACGCACGCATGGCCGTCGTCGCGCCGCGCTTGCAGGTGCCGGACCTGGTCGGTCGCACCGTCATGATCCATGAAGGCGGCGATAACTATTCCGACGAGCCGAAGCCGCTGGGCGGCGGCGGGGCGCGGGTCGCCTGCGGCGTCATCGACGTCGATCAGCTATAGCACCGAGAAAGGGGCGATATGAT
>JBAYTM010000156.1:0-5971 GCA_041675685.1 Thiohalobacteraceae bacterium | reverse complement strand
TCACGACCGGCGTGCCCGGCGGCAAGTCGGGATGTTCCGACTGCTCCACACGACCCGCCGCATCGATGCCGCCGACCAGCGGTGACTGCCTCAAGACCTTGCCGCGACCGGTAACGGCCAACGCGTCCTTGTAGTTCACGGCGGACCACTCGACGCGCAGGGTGACCTCGCCCGGCGAGAGCTGATCGAGGGTCAACGCCTCCAGACCCGCGCGATGACCGGACCCGTCCTGATGGATACGGAAGGCGTTGAGGGCAGTCATGGGTATTCCATTTTCGAATGTATGGCGGTTAACGCCTGTAAAAGCGGACTCCGCCCGCTCAACGGGCGAAATGCGCTCCTACCGGCTTCCGCGCCTCGCGGATGACAGCGGCGGCATGCGGTTGCGATAATGGCGCACATTCCTCCGCCGCGGTCGCAAACCAGTATGTCCAGCCACCCCAGCCTCGTCCAGCGTCGTGCCAGCGTACCCGTACAGATCGGTTCCCTAACCGTCGGCGGCGCACAGCCAGTCGTCGTGCAGTCGATGACCAACACCGACACCGCCGACGCAGTCGGCACCGCGATACAGGTAGCACAACTCGCCAAAGCCGGTTCGGAACTGGTGCGCATTACCGTCAACAGCGAAGAGGCCGCCGCGGCCGTACCCGAAGTCCGGCACCGCCTCGACGACATGGGGGTGACGGTGCCGTTGATCGGCGATTTCCATTTCAATGGCCATCGGCTGCTGACCAGACACCCCGCCTGCGCCGAAGCGCTCGCCAAATACCGGATCAATCCCGGCAACGTGGGGCGCGGCAAAAAGAAGGACGAGCAGTTCGCCACGCTCATCGGCTTTGCGCGGGATCATGCCAAACCGGTGCGCATCGGTGTGAACTGGGGCAGCCTCGATCAGGAGCTTGTGGTGCGCATGATGGATGAGAACGCGCGCCGCGTTGCGCCGCTCGAGACCGCCGAGATCACACGCAAGGCCTTGATCGTCTCGGCGCTCGAAAGCGCGCAGCGCGCCGAAGAACTCGGACTGCGCCACGATCAGATCATCCTTTCAGTAAAGATGAGCGGCGTGCAGGATCTGATCGCCGTGTATCGCGATCTCGCCAAACGCTGTGACTATCCGCTCCACCTGGGCCTGACCGAGGCCGGCATGGGCAGCAAGGGCATCGTCGCCTCGACCGCCGCGCTCGCCGTGCTCTTGCAGGAAGGCATCGGCGACACCATCCGCATTTCACTGACCCCGGAACCGGGCGGCGACCGCGCGCAGGAAGTGGTCGTCGCCCAGGAGATTCTGCAATCAATGGGCCTGCGGGCCTTTACCCCGCAGGTGGTCGCCTGCCCCGGCTGCGGTCGCACCACCAGCACGACCTTTCAGCAGCTCGCTCAGGACATCCAAAGTTATTTACGCCAGCAGATGCCGCTGTGGCGCACGCAATACGCCGGCGTGGAAAACCTCACAGTCGCGGTGATGGGTTGCGTGGTCAACGGGCCGGGAGAGAGCAAACATGCCGACATCGGCATCAGCCTCCCCGGCACCGGCGAAGTACCGGTGGCGCCGGTGTACGTGGACGGCGAAAAGACCGTGACCTTGAAGGGCGAGACGATTGCGCAGGAGTTTCAGAAGATCGTCGACGAGTACGTGCTGCGACGATTTGGGTGAGGGGTCGAACCAGCCGGCATGCCCGGCGGGGCCGTTCATCGCGCAGCCGACTTGCGTCAGCTCGGAGGCGGAGCGATGAACGGCCCCGCCAGGGCTGCGGAGTTCCTGCGAACGGCATTCCTATCAGGGTTCAAACTGACGTCTCCGGCCGCGGGCTGGCCGATGCCTGAAGCCGACTTGTGCAGCCCGGAGGCGGCAGGCATCGGTCAGCCCGCGGTCCTACACGAAAGCGGTATCTGCGCAGCAACCTTCTTCAACACGTCCGGTACACGACAACAACCGGGTTCGATGGCCGCTAAGGAAACTCTGATCAATCCCAGTTTCTGGATTCCCGCGAAAGCGGGAATCCAGAAATTCAAAGACATGGATTCCGGCCTGCGCCGGAATGACGGATTGTTCAGACCTTCCCTAAGGCATTTCGTCGCCCTTCCGCACCGGCCCATAAGGTTCATCGCGATGCTTATCGTGATAATGCATGCGATATTGGGTGAAACGCTGCAGATCGTCGAAGTGCAGAAAGGGATTGCCGGCGATCTGTTCGCGCAACGTCGACATTTCCGCAACCGAATAATTGTGGCCCGGGTGAATCAAAGTATCCTCGGGCAACTTTTCGCGCATATCCTTCAACGTCCAGAACATCTGCTCCGGATCGCCGCCACGCAGATCGCAACGACCACAGCCATAGACGAACAAGGTGTCGCCGGTGATCAGATCGTCGCCGAGCCGGTAGCAGGCGGAACCGGGCGTGTGGCCCGGCGTGTGCAAAATACTGATCTCGGTGTCGCCGAGCGCGATACGGTCGCCGCCCTGGTGTAGTGTCGGCAGGTCCAGGTAATGTCCCCAGAATTGCGCCTCGGGCTTGAGCAGATGGACCTGCGCATCGTTACTGCGCAATAGCTCTTCGATGCCATTGATGTGGTCGTGGTGGCTATGGGTGAGCAGTACATCGGTGATCCTCAGTCCGTGGGCAGCCGCCAGTCGCAGCACTTCCGGGACGTCCCAGGCCGGATCGACGACGGCCGCGCGGCGCGTGGCAAGGTCCTCGATGAGATACACGAAATTCGCCATCGGCCCCAATTCGAGGGCGTGAATGCGATACGGTGGCTCGGTCATGTCCGGCTCCTGCAGGGTCAGCGACCGGTTAAGATTACACCTCTCCACGCTAAAGCAGGATTCCAACATGCGAATACAGATCGTGCACCCGGATCCGGCGTCGGAATTCGCGTTCGCCGCTGAAGGCTGCGGCATCCTGGAATGCTGGAACGATGCCGAGGATCCGCAGGCGTCGATCGCCCGTGCGCGCGTCGCCGCGGGCGAACGCACACGCTGGCATGCGCTAACGGGGATCACGGAACGCTATCTGATCCTCGAGGGCAGCGGGTTAGTGGAGGTCGGCGAGAACGCGCCGGAACGCGTGGGGCCCGGCGATGTCGTGGTGATCCCGGCAGGGGTCCGTCAACGCATCAGCAACATCGGCGGCGGGGATCTGCTTTTCTACGCGATCTGCACACCGCGTTTCCAGTCCTCGGCCTATGCGGCGCTGGAATGACGCGCGGATCCGGTGTCCGAAAAGCCGAATTGAACACGCAACTTGCGCAGCGTCGCCTTGCCGATCCCGTTGATCGCCAACAGTCTCGCGTCCTCACAGGCGCGCACCTGTGCGGCACTGCGGAACCCCGCTGCGTAGAGTGTCCGCGCAATGCGGACATTGATGCCGGCCGCCTTGACGGCTTCGAAGAACAGTCGAGCGTCGGACTCGACCATGCTGCGTTCCGCGGGCATGCCGTTTGGACGGCCGGACGCGGCTATACGCGAAGCCGCCGAAGGCTGCGTCGATTCGCAGAGCGTCCTGCGCCGATCGCGGGCCATCGACGTGCGCCGCGGCAGTGCGCCGCGCGCGCTCGTACCGGTCGCGACCAGAAAGTGACGTGCCGCGGCCAGCAGCAGTCCCGCCGCGACCAGTTGCGCCAGGCACTGATTTGCAGGAAGGTCGAACAGCATGCATTGGGTCGCCAGACCGGCGGCCCAGGCGACGCACAGCGCGGCAAAGAGGGCGAAGGCGTGCGTCCAGATCTCGGCCCGATTCTGCGGTATGCAGCGGCCGATTTGCTGCGCGCAACGTGCGCCCAAGGCGTCGAACCAAGTCCGGTCGCAGTACAGTTCGTCGTGGCGTAAATCCATTCGATGACCCTCTCGCAGCTGTCGTCCACTATTCCAAAGCGCCCGCGCCTCGGCTGTGACCCTTGCCGCAATCCACGCACGCTTCATCAACCATCGGCGCCGGCGCCGGATGGGTTGAATTGCTTGAATTTCAGAGGCTCAACCGACAGTATCGCAACCCCGCCTGCCCGCACGACAGCCTTGGTCGCCATGCAACCGCCGGATCGACGCCTTTTTCAGGAGATTCTTCTCGATATCCTGCGCCTCCACCCGGAGGGGCTGAGCGAGTATGCCTTACTGCAAAGGTTGCGCCAGGACAGCCGGGTGGACTTTGAAAGCGAGCGGCTGGATCGCCCCGAGGACCTGTTCCGGGTCCATTTCCTGCTGTTCCACCACTTATATGTTTTACGCGACGAATTGCGCTCCACGCAGAGAGGCGAGCTGGAGATCCAGCCGCTGAACATCCGATGGCGGCTGCCCCTCGGCGAGGCCGGGAATGCTGCGGATGGCGTCGATACCGAGGGCGCCCTCGCCTGTCCGGATCCGCTCGCCGATTATTACCGCGATCTTACCCACCTTGCGGCCACGACAGGCGCCGATGTGGATCGGCTGCTGGGGCAGTTTTGGGCGCGCTTCGAACGCTATGACCGGCGCGCCGAGGCCCTGTCGGTACTGGAATTGGATTCGGAGGCCGATGCGGCCAGCATTCAGTGCCAGTATCGCCGGCTCGCAATGCGCCACCACCCCGATCGCGGGGGCGATCCGGCACGCCTGCAGGCGATTAACGCCGCGATGGCGATCCTGGCGCCACGCAAGCCCAGCGTCTGATGTCCCAGCCAATCGATCATCTCTTTGCGCGGAGCCGGCCATGACCGCATTCAAACTCGTCCTGCATCCGGATTGCCGGATAGAGTCGCTCTCGGCCCCGGCCATCCTCGGGACCCTGTGCGACCTTGGCATGCTGGGCGAACCCTTTCCCGTCGACGGCCGCGAACACTATCTTCCGGGCGACGCTTTCCTGGATCACATCGTCTTCCTCGGCTGCGCACCCACGATCGAACTGGCGGCGCCGGCGCATGATGTCGAGGCCGCCGCGCGTGCCGGGCGTTTTTGTCATCTGTTCCTACATCCGGTCACGCCACGACCCCGCGCGCGAATCCGGCGCAACCAGCTGCCGCGCTGCCCGCGCTGTCGGTCCGACATTGCCGCGGACCGGCTACCCCCACCGGCCGACCCGCTGAGGGAGTCGGTCTGCCCACACTGCGGGTCGACTGCCGCCCTGGCCGATCTCAACTGGCGCCAGGCCGGCGGGCATGCTCGCATCTATCTGGATATATTCGGAATTTATGCCGGTGAGGCGGTGCCAGGCGACGGCCTGTTGGATGCGCTGAGCCGCACCACCGCGGGGCGCTGGAGTTTCTTCTATATTGAAGACTGATGAAAGCTGCGGATGAATCCCCGCCTTCAGGTATGCGAAAATACGGCTCCTTTCAAATACGACTCAACGCCCTGGACGCCGTGGGGCCGGAGCAAGATGATGGTCGATACCCCCACCGAGATGTCCCCGGAAGAGCGCATACTGCGCATGATGAAGAAGGTTCTGACGGACGTTGCCAAGGACACCCACGCAAAACCGGGTTTCCGGCACAGCCTGTCCGACGGCACGATCCAGGGTATTCGCGATTGTCTGGCGCTGATCTCGGTGCGGGAGCGCGAGCTGGCCGAAGCGGGCGGACGAGCGATGAATATGCGGCCGCACTACATCGACGAGCCGAAGAAGACGGTCGTCGTCCCGATCAGCGCAACCGGCCTGAAAAAGAACAAACCGTCCACTGACGATGAGTGACGGCGGCAATACCAATGCGGGTCATCGGGTTTCTGGCCCCTTCCCGTAACCTTCGCATAGTGTGACCAAAATCGGATGAGGATTTCTTTATGAGTGACTTCTCCACCGCCAGCCAGGAAGACCGCGTTTCGCTGACCCGCAGCGTCATCGGGTTGCTGGAAAGCTGGGGCATCGGCGCGACCGAGCAGATCGCGATCCTCGCCCTGCCAAGCGAATTCAGCCCGCGCAACATGCGTCGTTTCCAGATGGATACGCCATTTCCCGACGACCCCGAGATCATGGAACGTATCGAACACCTGATCGGCATCGCC
>JBAYTM010000155.1:0-5984 GCA_041675685.1 Thiohalobacteraceae bacterium | reverse complement strand
TCGGCTCTGCGCTCAACGCCACCGACGGGCCGCGGGCCGCCCAGTAAAAAAGGGCCGAGGTTCCGGGGCACAATCCTCGTCCCTAGAACCTAGCACCTAGATCCTGTTTCACCCATACACCTCGCCGGCGGCGAGTTTTCGTTCCCAGTCCAGCGAGGTCTTCACGATCAGGTCCAGGTCATCGTAGCGCGGTGTCCAGTTCAGCATATTACGCGCCTTGTCGGCTTTCGCGACCAGCGAAGGCGGGTCGCCGGGCCGGCGCGGGACCTCTTCCACTGCAATCTTATGGCCGGCCACGCGCTCGACGGCGTCGATGACCTCGCGCACGCTGTAGCCGTGTCCATACCCGCAGTTCAGGGTCAGGGATGCACCGCCGTCGCGCAGATAGGCTAGGGCCTGGAGATGGGCGGCCGCCAGGTCCTCGACATGGATGTAATCGCGCACCCCGGTACCGTCCGGCGTCGGATAGTCGGTGCCGAATACCAGCAGCTTTTCGCGCCGTCCGACGGCGACTTCGCAGGCCACCTTGATGAGCAACGTCGCATTGCGCGTCGATTGGCCGATCCGGCCGTCGGGGCTGCATCCGGCGACATTGAAATAGCGCAACGCGACGTGGCGCAGCGCGGTCGCCTGCGACAGGTCGCGTAGCATCCATTCGCTCATCAGCTTGGAGGTGCCATAGGGATTGATGGGCGCGTTCGGCGTTTCTTCCGTCGCCAGCGGCGCGTCGGGGATGCCGTAGACGGCGGCGGTGGACGAGAAGATGAAGTGCTTGACCCCGGCGTCGCGGCAGCAGGCCAGCAAGCTGCGCGTACAGCAGGTGTTGTTGCCGTAGTATTTGAGCGGGTCCGCGACCGACTCCGGTACGATCGTGTGGGCGGCGAAATGCAGCACCGAGTCGATGCCATGCTGTTGCAGCAATTTAGCCACCAGGGCCTGATCGCCGGTATCTCCGACGATCAGTTCTGCACCGGGGGTCACGGCCTCGCGGAAACCGGTCGACAGGTTGTCCAGTACCAGCACCGGTTCGCCGGCCGCGACCAGTTGGCGTACCACGTGACTGCCGATGTAGCCGGCGCCGCCGGTCACCAGTATTCCCGCTTTAGACATGCCAGGCCCCTTTGTGTAGTTGTCGGGCTGCGAGTATACCGGGCGCCTTTCAGCCAGGGCTAGGATTCCGGCGCAGCCGATCCGCGGCGGAGTGGATGGTTGGCGTGGATTGACGCTAGAATGACGTGCGATGCGCGGTCACGAGAGCGGCATGAAACGCTTCGTGCAGCGCAATGCGCGGGTCGGTGGGGGAGACTATGCGGACTTCAATTTGTATGGCGGTGTTGCTGCTGTGCGCGGGCTCTGCCGCCGCGGCCGACGAATTGGCCATTGCGGCCGGTGGCAAGTCGCAGCCCTTCGCTCGGTATTGGGAGGACTACGAACGCTGCAAGGCACGCCAGGAGTTCACCCCCCAGCGCGGCGAATACGAGACCCAGGCGGAATACCGGCTCCGGGTGGAGCAACTACGGGTCGGCTGCGACACCTATCGGCGTGTCGAACAGGCGCACATCGATGTGCCGCTCGAGCTGCGCTACGACGCGGACGCCCAGCGGTTTCTGTTCGAATTGCCGATGACCAAAGAGCTGCGGCTCCGGTATGACGAGCTGGTCGCAAACGACTTTCCACCGGTGCTGCTCAAACTCCCGCGGGAGCGCTGGCATATCGACGACCCGACGCCCAAGGCCAGCGCGTACAAGGAATGCACTTTACGCAACGTCGTCGCGGACGATCAGTTCATCCGTAGCATCGAGTCTTACCGTACCGATTCCTGGCGCGGCTGCATGACCTATTACCTGCAGGACGAGGAGGAGACGTGGCGGCGCGACAGTGCCACCTTCTTTATCAGCGACGTCACCTTCTATGGCTATGCCGAGATCGATCAGGCGCGGCGTATGAAGGAGATGGAGAATGACCTGGTCTACCGCATCAAAGGCGCGTTGCTGGTCCCCGAGCAGGCCTTCGAAGCAGGGGCGGTCGAAATCCGGAACCACCGGACAGGCGTGCAATTGATCAGCCTCAAGCCCTGATGTGCAGCGGCGCGGTCGGGCCCGACATCCCGGCATGAGACGCGCGCTGCGCGACCCCCAATTCTGGTTGGCGGCATTCGCCGCGGTGCTGTTGTGGTTGCTGGGTTATCTTTGGCTGCAGCCGGAGCCCGCGCTTGCCTGGCCGTTGCAGCGCCTGCGCGAAGCGCTGTTTGTCGTGCTGGTTTATCCGCTCGTCGAAGAGTGGTTGTTCCGCGGCCTGTTGCAAGGCCGGTTGCTCGAACGTCCCGACTTACGACGCAAAGCGGCCGGTCTGACGCGCGCGAATCTGCTGACCAGCCTGGTCTTCACCGGCCTGCACTTCATTTTCCACCCGCCGCTTGCCGCGGCTGCTGTGATGATACCGTCGCTGATATTCGGCCATTTCCGCGACCGTCACGGCAGTCTGCATGCGCCGATCCTGCTGCACATGTATTACAACCTCGGGTACTTCTGGATTTTTGCGAGTCGAAGCAGCGCCGGCTGAGACCGGTCAGGCGGGGGCGGGCGTCGCGCCGTCCTCGGCAGGGGCTGCCGACTCGCGAATGCCGCTGCTCCACCAGATGCGGCAGGCGCCCTCGTCCGACACCATGCAGGGTCCGATCGGCTTGCGCGGCGTGCAGGCGCGTCCGTACAGCCGACATTCGTTGGGATAGATGCGCCCCAGGACCACCTTGGCGCAATCGCAACCGGGCGGCATCTCACCGGCGCGCTTGCGGGCGTTGTTCGTGTAATCGGGAAACCGCGCGCGTATGTCGAGATGCGCATAGTCCTTGGCCAGTCCATACCCTGACGCCGGGATGGTGCCGACACCGCGCCAGTTGGCGTCGATGACCTGCAGCGTCTCGCCGAGTACACGACGGGCCGCGGGATTGCCGCCGGCACGGACGATCTCCGGGTAGCAGTTATCGAGAAACGGACGTTGTTCCAGCTGCTGCCGCAGCACCGAGTACATGGCCGCCAGCAGCGACTCCGGGGTGAAGCCCGCAACCGCGGCCGGTATGCCGTGATCCCTGACGACGAACTCCCATTCTTCCGGGCCCATGATGGTGCTCACATGGCCGGGCGCGATCAGACAGTCGAAACCTGGCGTATCTGAATTCAGCAGCATGGCGACGGCCGGCCAGGTGAGGCGTCCGGACAGCAGCAGGCTGAGGTTGTGCGGCACGCCTTCGGCGAGCATGGCGGCCACTGGCGCGGTGGTGGTCTCGAAGCCGGCGGCAAAAAACACCACGTCGCGTTCCGGATGTTCGCGGGCGATCCGCACCGCTTCGCTCGGTGAGGCGATTGGGCGGATATCGGCGCCGCTTGCCTTGGCCTGTTCCAGCGATCGCGCCTCGGCCTTGGGGACGTTCACCGGCACCCGCAGCATGTCGCCGAACGCGACCAGGATGATGTCTTCGTGCAGCGCCAGCTGAATGGCCTGGTAGACGTCTTCCTCGGGGCAGACGCATACCGGGCAACCGGGACCCGGGATGAGTTCGACCTGTTTCGGCAGCGCACCGCGCAGACCGGCGAGGGTGATCGAGCGTTCGTGCCCCCCGCAGACGTTCATGATGCGCAGCTTGCGCTGAATCGGCAGCGCGTGAATGCGTTCCAGCCAGGTCTTCGCGGACGTGCTCATCGGCAACTCCTTGGTCTGTAGCCTGGTTCCACCCGGTTCAACCTGGCGTTACCTGAAGATCCATGAACTGACCGTCCTGGCCCGATCAGGGTACGCGGACGAAGCGGTGGGGTCGGGCGCCGTCGCTGTGCGCGTGCAGGGCATGGCCGTCCGGTTGTATCGCGGGCCGGACGGTCTCTTCCTGCGCTACGCGCGCCCGGTGCGCCACGACCTCCGCGCGTAGCCAGGCCAGCCACGCCGCGATATCGCGCTGTTTGCGGGCGGCGACCTGCAGGACCGGCGCGCGACTCGCCAGATTGCGCAGGTGTCGTTCGGCGGCCTGCGGATCGAAATCGTCGAGCACGGCAAGCAGGTCGGTCTTGCTGATCAGCATCAGGTCCGCGGCGCGGAACATGACCGGGTACTTGGCGGGCTTGTCGTCGCCCTCGGTCACGGAAAGCAGGGTGACGTTGCGATGATGCCCCAAATCGAAACTGGCCGGACAGACCAGATTGCCGACGTTTTCTATGAACAGCAGGTCGACGGCATCGAGATCCAACCGGTGCAACGCATCGTGGACCATGTGGGCGTCCAGATGACAGGCGGTGCCGGTGACGATCTGCACAGCCGGTACGCCCTTGGCGCGGATGCGCTCGGCATCGTTCTCAGTTTCCAGATCGCCCTCGACGACCGCGATACGCAGCTCGCCGGCCAGTGCCTCGATGGTCGCCTCGAGCAACGCGGTCTTGCCGGAGCCGGGCGATGACATCAGATTGATTGCCAGCACGCCGCGCCGGTCGAAATGCTCGCGGTTGTGCGCCGCCTGCCGGTCGTTCTCCGACAACAGCCCCTTGAGTACCGTAATCGCCTCACGCCCCTCCGGCGTCACGGCAAGCGGACCGTCGCCGCGCAGGAGATGTTCGTTCCCCGGGGTAATGTTGCAGCCGCAACTGTCACACATGTCATTTCTCCGTTAGTGCCGACCGCCCAGCGCAGGCAGTCGTCCATTCGACGCGCCGCGCCCGATTTTGATTGCTCCACCGGCGTCCGAACTCGCCGCGCTAATGCACCGCCGCAGGCGCCTCGGCCCGCTCCAACTCCACCTGTGCGAGTAGCAATTCGTCGCCGCTGAGCAACTGGGTGTGGTAGTCTCCGCAAGCGCCACAGAGCAGCCGGTTTGGCGTCGCGTCGGACTCGGCGCCGCAGGTCTCGCAACGCACCCGCAGCGGCAGGTCCTCGATGACCAGCTCGGCATCGCAGGCCAGGCTGCCCGCGCTGGCGATGGGATAGGCATGGCGCAGCAGCTGTGCCTCGATGCCGGCCAATGGACCGATCTGGACCACGACTTTGGTGATGCGCGCCGCGCCTTCCTGATGCGCCAGGTCCTGCAGCTGACGCACCAGCGCCTGGCACACCGAAAGCTCATGCATCGGTCGAATCCAGCTGCTCGAGCATCTCGTCGTAAAGCTCCCAGGCCGAGCGCGCCTCCTGTTCGGTCATCTTCTGGATCGCGTAGCCGACATGCACCATCACGAAATCGCCGGCCGCCAGCGGCTCGCCTTGCAGCAGAAACAGGTTCACGTCGCGCGATACGCCTTTCGCCTCGCAACGGGCGACAAAGCCGTCGATCTCACAAAGCTGCATGGGGATGGCAAGACACATGATTTTCCCGCTCCAGTGGTCTACTCTCGCTACACGCCATTGCGCATAGCCTCATTGCAACGCCTGTGGTGGACAAAGTCCAGTGCCGACACCAAGGCGCCGGGTTGTGGTGTTGACGCAGATCACCCGACTCGTATTCTGCGTCATTGGAGTTCAGGTGCGATGATACGCTCGCGCCGGCAGGAACAGAGGAAGACACGCGAAATTTTCAATATTAGCGCTTCTTGATACAGGTCAAGCGGTATTGTTGACCTTGAAGGGTAGCAGGCGATACTAGAGCTGCAATCAACAAAAACGAACCAGTCGGAGAAGGCAGTGAGTCGCAAGGTACTGGTACTGGGACTGGGCAATACCCTCTTGACTGACGAGGGCGCCGGCGTCCACGTGGTCCGTTATCTCCAGCAAACCTTTCCGAGCCGGCCCGATGTCGAATTCCTCGATGGGGGTACGCTCAGTTTTTCACTCAGTGAACCGATCGAGAACGCCGACGCCTTGATCGTGGTCGATGCGGCGGAGTTCGGCGCGGCGGCCGGTACCCTGTGCTGCTATCAGGATGCCGCCATGGACGAGTTCGTCGGCGGCAACCGCAAACGCAGCGTGCACGAGGTCAGCCTTCTGGATCTCCTCGCCGTCGCCTACCTGAC
>JBAYTM010000154.1:0-5991 GCA_041675685.1 Thiohalobacteraceae bacterium | reverse complement strand
GGCCGGGTCCGGACGGTCTCTGCTCTGATCCATGGCGCGCTCGTGAGGGCTGCTGGTGTTTGTTGGTAGGGAGCAAGCGTCATGCCATGCGAGCCGTTGCGACGCCGCATGTAGACCCTTGTGAACTCACCTTCGAGCCGCTACCTGGCATGTACCTTTATACAAGAAGCGGAAATTCTTACACGGTCCGCGGTGCCCTCGGCGTTGCAACGGCGCCGGCTTTCCGAGCTCACGGAATGGTATGGGTGTTGCTCGGTACAAAGCAGGTGTGCCCAGAGGATACGTGACGACGGAAAGTGCGCGGGGTCTGATGTGCCGGAAGGGTTCCAGTGTGTGACCGGGATTGATCAAGGCGCGGCGTGGTCCGTCCGGTCGTTCCCCGATCAGTTGCTGGACGATCTCTACACCGATCCGCCGGGCCGATCCGTCGGCGGCGCGCGCACGTCGGACGCCACTTACCAGGAGGAAGGACATGTCCACGGCTACGATAGTACTTATCGTCATCTTGGTGCTGTTGGTCGCCGGGTTGCCGCGCTGGCCCTATAGCCGCGGCTGGGGCTATTTTCCATCGGGAATTCTCGGCACAATTCTGATCATCGTGTTGTTGATGATGATCTTCGGGATGTTGTAAATGGACGCTAAAGACGACAACGTGCCGCACGAAAACTGTGATCGCGACGGGTTTCTATTGGATCCGGAACGCTGGGATTGGAGTTTCGCCGAAGCGCTTGCGGTGCGTATGGAGATCGGGCCGCTTTCCACCACGCACCGGCGCGTCATCGAGACGGTGCGGCGGCATTGGCTCAGCACCCGGGCGCTCCCGGTCGCGCGCATCATCTGCGGGGAACTCCAGCTGGGCGATCATTGCCTGACTGAGCTGTTTGGACACGATCTCCGACGGCTTTGGATGGTCGCCGGACTGCCGAACCCGGGGGAAGAAGCCAAAAGCTACATGCAGGATATGTGAGCGAAAGCGGGGCGGAGGACCCGCCCCGCGCGGTCACTAGAGGGTAGTACCGAAAGACGCGTCCTCCGTGTAAGGCGGTACCGGCAATCCGGCAATTCGGCTGCCCTGTGCGACCGGGCCGCCAGGGAGCAGCTGGCGAAGGTACCGGGTGCCGCCACGCGCGTCGAATTCGTCCTCCAAGGCCTTCGCCAGGGTCCGACCCTGTTCCGGGAGTCCATTCTCCAAGTAGTAACGCCGCAAGAAGTCGGCGACCTCCAAGTGTTCCTGTGTCAGCTCTATACCTTCGTTTTGCGCGAGTCGTCGCGCAATATGTTCATTCCATTCGCTCAATTCCACTTTGCGGTCGTCCGCCCTGGAACTCGAGGTCGCCGGATCTGGACTCAGTGTGCGCGGATCGTTCATGCAGTCCTCCACTAAATTGTCCGAAAACGTCATTTTAGGTAACCCGAAGATCTTCCACATTGGCAATCCGCAATCCACACCGCATTCAGCGGCTCTGCCTTGTAAAAATTTCATAAAGGGCGGCCCAAAATGCATGTATTCCCTATCGGGTGAAGCGTCCACTCGGTCCGTACCGGTATAAATCGCGGGCCGGACAGCCAATTGCGCGGCTGTTTCGCAGAAGCGACGCCCGGCACAAAACCTGCTATCAGCTCTGCAAGACCGCCGTGCGGTAAGACCCCGTTGATTCGAGGATCCATTGCACCTGATCAGGAGACCAGTCATGTTGCCACGCCCGATGAACGCCATCCGTACCCGCGATATCCCGGACCACGTCTTTGCCCCGGAGCGCCCGCGAGGCGTTTTGAACGGGCTTCCCGCCGGGATAGGGGCGCGGGCGTGCACCTTCAACGCCGGCGATCGCCTGTACGTCGAACGCCAGGACGCAAGCAGCGTTTACTCGATCACCACGGGGCTCGTAAAGCTCATCAGTTATCTTCCGAACGGCCGTGCACGCATCGTGCGTCTGCACGGCAGCGGATCGCTGGTCGGGCTCAGCAGTCTGTTCGAAACCACGTACGGCCATACTGCGGTCGCGGTTGGGCAGGTCGATGCCGAATGCATTCCGGTGCGGTCGCTGATGCGGCTGCGCGAGCAGGATCCTGCGGTCTATTGCGGCATTCTCGAAAACTGGCACGGGCAGCTGCGCGACGCCGATACCTGGATTACGCAATTCTCCACCGGGACCATCCGGGCCCGCGTGGCGCGTCTGGTGAACTTTCTCTCCGCAATCGAACACGGTACGCCGTCGACAGAAGTCGAACTGCTGACCTGCGAAGAAATGGCGGCGGTGCTCGGCGTGACGCCGGAAAGCGTCAGCCGGATTCTTGCGGAGTTCAAACGCGGCCGGGTGCTGCGCAGCGTGCAGCGCCGGCCCGTCGAACGCTTTGAGCGTGACATCGAAGCCCTGCGCATGGCGGCGCAGGACTAGTCGGCAGCAACGGCACCGACCTGACAGCTGCGAATACGTCTTTACGCGACAGATGCGGTGGCGCCGGGAAAGGAGACACGCCAGTCCGGTCCGGCTGAGCGCCGTTAAAGCATTTTGCAGAAACGTATAGCGTGCGTCTGGCTTCACGTTTCCCGATCGACTTATCCACGTTTTTGCCCGTCCCAGGCCTGGCCGATAACAAACGGCCCCGGCCTTCCGGCCGGGGCCTCCATTGATTGCGGCCGAAGGGCTTACTGGATCGAACCGGATCCGGGTACCGAGGGGTCGCTTGTCCCGGAGCCCGTGCCGGTACCGCTGCCGCTGCCGGGCATATTCATGGTTCCCGGGGAACCGCTGCCGGACGGGTCGGTGCCGGTCGGGGACTCCATGGTCTCAAACCTGGAGAACTCGGAGCGGTCGAGTCGGCCATCGCCATCGCGGTCCGCGTTGACCCAATCTTCCTTCAATGCCGGTTTGCTGTTCACGTCCTCGCGGCTCAGGTAGCCGTCACCGTCCTGATCGAGGCTGTCGAAGTCGCTTGCGCTCGACATATCGGCGGAGCCGCTGCCCGACGTGCCCGTAGTGGAGCTGCTGCCGCCGGCCGCAAGCGCCGCGCCGGAAAACAATGTGGCCAGTAGAGCGGCTGTCAGTTTCGCATTCATTGCCTGTACCTCCATAGGAGTTGTTGA
Organism: Thiohalobacteraceae bacterium; assembly: GCA_041675685.1. Classification (GTDB taxonomy): domain Bacteria; phylum Pseudomonadota; class Gammaproteobacteria; order Thiohalobacterales; family Thiohalobacteraceae; genus JAHJQQ01. The sequence goes on along the minus strand of JBAYTM010000154.1, from coordinate 2,903 downwards.
GGAAACATGGCTACTGTTCGCAAACGCCGTGCCATTGAGGTCCGCACGGCCCAATCGCTGCGTCATGCGCCTGTTAGGCGAACCAGCTTGCGACCGACTGCCGGCAGGAGGCCCGTAATTCTTACAGGATAAGGATACGTACCGAGTATTAATTACATGCAGAACCGGCTCAGGTGCAGGCGTCCATCGGCCGACCTATCGAGCCAAGCCGTCCTGCGTTCCTCCGGTCGTCTGTAACTGGAGTGGCCGTTGGGATCTTTCCGATAAAATCGTATCCCAGGGAAACAGTTCTACGAGCGCGCACATGTCCACCGGTTTCACCAGACAATGATCGAAGCCGAGTTCGATTGCCCGGTCCAGATCGAAACTTCTGCTATGCCCGGTAATCGCGATCAACAGCAGGTCCCCGCCGTAGTCGGCGCGTAGCTGTTTGCCAACCTCGAAGCCGTCCAGGCCAGGCAGGCCAAGATCGAGGCAGACGACTTGCGGGCGGAAATCGGCCGCCGTCTTGAAGCAATCCCTGCCGTCGTACGCAACCGCGACCTCGAAGCCATAGGCCGTCAATAGGCGTGCGAGCGAATCGGCGGCATCCAGATTGTCATCCACGACCAGCACGCGGTGGCCGCCCGCCTGCGCTTTCGGTTCATCGGCCGAGGGACTTGGTGCCGGTTGCGTCGCATTGTAGGTGGCGGCCGGCAGCCGCACGGTGAACTCGCTTCCAGCGCCGGGCCCGGCGCTGTACGCGTCGACCGTTCCACCATGCAACTGCACCAATTGGTGGACGAAATTCAGGCCCAGGCCCAAACCATTGCCCGATCCCTGTTCCTGCGCGCCCTGTACGAACAGGTCGAAGATGCGCGGTAACAGCTCGGGTGCGATGCCGACGCCATTGTCCCGCACGCGCAGCACGGCCTGCGGGCCCTGGTGCTCGAGTTCCAGCACAATGTCGCCGCCGGCCGGGGTGTACTTGATCGCGTTGCTCAGGATGTTGGTCACCACCTGGGCCAAGCGGTCGGCGTCCCCGGTCACGAATAGCGGCTCCTTCGGCATGTGGGTCTGCAGCAGGTGACCGCGCGCCTCGAGCGCAGGCCGGACCGCTTCGATGGCAGCGCTCAGGACTTGCGCCAGGTCGACGCGATTCTTGTAAATCTCGACCTGACCCCGGGCGATGCGGCCGATGTCGAGCAGATCGTCGATAATGCGATTCATTTGCGCGGCTTGGCGCCGGATCACGCCGATCGCCCATTCGAGGCGCTCGGAGCGCAGCGTTTTCATTTCCACTTGCAGGATTTCGACTGCATGCAGTATGGGGGCGAGCGGATTGCGCAGCTCGTGACCGAGCATGGCGAGAAATTCGTCTTTCTTGCGATCCGCGTCGCGTAAGCGCCGGTCGGTCTCGCGCAAGCGCTCGTAATACTTCTGAGTGCGCAGATCGGCGATGATGGCGCAGTAGTTCACCACGGCATCGGTGGTGAGCTGCGTCGTCGACATGATCGCCGGGATGGGATCCGCCGAGGCGTGGCTGATCAGCTCCAGCTCGCCGCGGGCACTCAGTCCGCCCAGCAGCGGCTGCAACTGCGCCTTGGGATCAGTCACGAAGTCGGCCATCGATCGGCCGATGATCTGCTCCTGGGTCTGGCCGACCAGCTCGGCGAAGTACCGGTTGCAGTACAGGATCCCGCCTTCGGACGACAGGGTGACTGCGCCTTCCTGCATCCGTTCGATCATGACCCGATAGGGCCGTTCAGCCGTACTCAGGGTATAGACCTGGTCGCCTTTCTCGCCGTCGACCAGGATTGCGTCCACCTGGCCGGTACGGATTGCATCGAGGATATCCTGCGCCTCGGCAAGTCGGGTCCGTAGTACGTCGAGGTCCGTTTCGTCGTCGTGTGCGTGCATGGCCGTTATGCCCTCGTTCAGGGACCGATATTGAAACTGCCGGACAGGCCGAGTGCGGACAGTACGCGCCCTCGATTGGAAAGATCGCCGACCAGGCGCCGTCTGGGCGGCGGCTGGTCCTTGATCAGGGTCGGTGCGCCGATGATATCCGCCCGGCTGGCGCTGTCCGGGTGCAGCAGGATATCGATGACTTCCAGGTTGAAGCGATGGGGCAAAAGCTGCCTGCAGATACTGCGCAGATTCTCGATCGCGCGCAGCGAGCGTGGTGAGGACCCTGCGATGAACAAGCGCAGCTCGTAGGGTTCCTTGTTCCAATCCCGCGCGGCTTCCGCGAGCTGATCCGGAGGTTGCTTGCGCATGGCCGTTCTCCTTGGGTCAGCCGGGCCGGATGTCCAGCCCAACCAGCACCCGTTCGGTGTTGGACAGATCGCCAATGATCTTCTTGATCGGCGGCGGCAGCGCGCGGACCAGCGTCGGGATGGCGATGATCTGGTCGCCGGCCGCCAGCTGCGGATTCTCCAGAAGGTCGATGATCTCGATCCGATAGGAGCCCTCCAGGTGTTCGTCGCAGATGCGTTTCAGGTTGGCAAACGCCGTGATCGACCTTGCGGTCTTTCCGGCCACGTACAGTCTCAGTTCATAGGCGGTTGATGCACCGCCATCGGCCTGTTTGTCCTGCTCAGGCATGCCCGTCCTCTCCAGCTAATGCGAAATCCTTGCTCGGGTGCAGTTCGACTCCGTGATCGGTGATGAGCAGCTCACGCACTTTATTGGAGTGCTTCATGCCGCGTGACTTCAACACCGCAAGCGAACGCCGGCGTTCGCCGTTGCGCTCCAGATCGCGTACCAGAACCCAACTGTCCATCAGCGACGAGACGCGGGTGTGTGAACTTTCCAGTGCCGCACCGCCGGGCGTCAGACTGGCACACAGGACGGTGATGTCCTGCGCCTTGAAGAAGTCGATCAGGCGGAGCAAGGCCAATGTGGCGTCGTCGACATCGCCG
>JBAYTM010000153.1:0-5993 GCA_041675685.1 Thiohalobacteraceae bacterium | reverse complement strand
CCAAACCATCGGTCCGTTTTCGATGCGGCAGCGCCCAACCCCGGTGCGTCAACCTCCGGTTCGACGCACCCTACGATCAAACACCAGACATCGAACCCGATCCACCCGTAGGGTGCGTCAGCGCAGCGACGCACCAGGCACAAGCATCCTCACTCTCGTCCCACGTCAGGACCCAACGACGGTCCTTCCCCGCTGCCCCAGTCAACCGGGTACCATCCCGCTTCAACCGCGCGGCGGAAGGTCGAATACGGCCAATCGCCCGGCGATGTGCACAAACCGTGGCGCACGGGGTTGTAATGGATGTAGTCGGCGTGTGCCGCAAAGTCCCTTTCATCCCGAATCGCATGCTCCCAGAAGCGCCGTTGCCACAGGCCAGCCTCCTGACGCTTGCAACGACTTGCAGGAAGGTTGCGATCCGACGCGTCGGCATCGCGGGACTTGGCAACCAGCATCTTGATCAGCCGCCAGCGCGTCGCGTAGTCCTGATCGCGATGCGGCAGGCTCCAGATGCAGTGAATATGGTCAGGTAACAAGACCCAGGCATTGACTTCGAAGGGGTGCCGCTTGCGTACGCTCGCGATTGCCAGACGCAGTGCCGTTCGCGCCCAATCATCGCAGAGCCAGGGTCGGCGATTGTAGGTCACGAGGGTGAAAAAGAAGGTGCCGCCCGCGATCCAGCGGCGTCGGTAATCGGGCATATCCACTCCTTGGACTAGCCGTAGGTTGCCGTAGTGCGCGCCGAGGGAAACGACGAGCCGTCCCGTGCGCCATCACCAACTCCGTAGGATGCGTCGGCGCAGCGACGCATCAAAACCAGGAGCGGGCCGTCGGGCCTCGGCGGCGGACCCTGGTGCGTCAACCTTCGGTTCGACGCACCCTACGAAAAAAAACGGGGCCCGAAGGCCCCGTTCTCAGTTCGAACTCGTCTTGCGACGAAATTAGAACTTGTGGCGCATGCCAACCGCGAAGTGGTCCATTTCGCCGTCGTCTTCTGCGTCGATCTGGTTGAAACCGGCATACATCATGGTGCGCTTGCTGAAGTTGTATGCACCAGCGATGCGCCATGCGTCGTACTCGGCGTTGAACGTCGGGTCGTTGTCGTCGTCACTCTGAGCGTAGGAAGCCGTCAGCATGATGTTGCCCATGGTGAAGGAGCCACCCAACGTCCAGACGTCAGCGTCCTCGATCGTGTTACCCGGGTTCAGACCGGCACCGGTAGAGATCAAGCCACCGTCGAACTCGTACTGGCCGAAGACCGCGAAGTCGCCGAAGTTGAACTTACCACCGACCTTCCAGGCGTCATCGCTGCCGCCCTGATCATTCGTGACGTAATCAACAAACGCCAGCACCGGGCCGTTCTTGTAACGGGCGCCGACGCTGTAGGTGTCGTCGTCAGGGTTCGTGCAGGAGGCGGTTGCAGCACTGCAGTCATCGTCGAAGGAGTAGGTTGCTGCCGCGCTGAAGCCGCCGAAGCTGGGGGTATCATACGCGATGGCATTGCTGGTACGGCCCTGGCCGTCGTCGCCATTGCCGCCGTGCAGGGCTGAAACCAGCCCGCCATTACGAGTGTCGAACGCGGTACGCCACAGCGGATCGATCATCGCACCGGTAGCCTTGTACGTGGTGCTCATGGCGCCGAAGCGGACCTTACCAAAACCGCCCTCCAGACCGACCCAGCGATCACGGCCGCTCACACCGCCGCTGCCACCACCTTCGGTCAGGTCCGTCTGGAACTCAACCATGAAGATCGCCTTCAGGCCGTTACCCAGGTCTTCCGAGCCCTTCACACCGATGGCGGAAAAGTTGGAGTTCATATTGACGTCGTCACCGGCACCGTCGATGTCCGTGGAATCGACAGACACGTCGAGCTGACCGTACAGGGTCACGTCGGCATTCGCCGCGAAGGCCATGGAACCGGCCAGCACGCCGGCGATTGCGGTGGAAAGAATCTTCTTGTCCATTTAAATAGTCCCCTTTGAGGAGTGGTACGAAACGGTGGTAAATCTAGTTCATGTACTACACGAATGCAACAGCTATTCACAAAAAAACTACAGCGAGGCTCTTGTGTAGTTTTTTGGCAACAAGGCCTGCGGTGCATCTGTGGGCTAAAACGGCAATCCCCGCGAAATCTTGAGGATGGACCGATGTGCTGAGGATTTGGGTCGTGCGGCGGATCAGCGCGCCGATCGGCGGTTGGGGCACGCGATACACAGGCTCGGGGTCGGTGTTGCCGTCGCGCCACCCGGCCTTGAGCGGCCCGTCGGGACGAGTTTGAAACCGCCAAAAAACCGCACCGCGAGCAGAGATCCGCAGCGATGGGCGGCCGGCCGTGGGGCGGCACTGGATCCCGGGCTTTCGCCGGGATGACGGGAGGCTCATCTGATTCGGGCGGTGCCTGCCTCACAGCGGCCCTGGATCCCGGCCTTTGCCGGGATGACGGGGGATGAGTCGATCAGGGCGCAGCATTGCCCGCACGGCAATAGCGAAACGTATTGCGCCGAATGGGTTGCCGAGGTTTCGGGCGGTAAAGGGATCCATCCGGCGGTTCGGAATGGTGCGTCGCTGCGCCGACGCACCCTACACCAGGCCGCCCCTATGAGCACGGGGCGACTCGCCCTTCGGGCCGCCTTCGCTACGCTACGGCGTTCAAGCGCGCTGCGCGCGCGTAGGGTGTGTCGAGGCGGAGCCTGACGCACCAGGTTGCGGTCCGCTTGGTGCGTCGCTGCGCCGAACACCCTGCACCAGGTCCTCATCCCAGTCCCCCATAAACACAAAACCCGCCACAAGGGCGGGTTCTGCGTTTATTGGCTGGGGGACTAGGATTCGAACCTAGATTAGAGGAGTCAGAGTCCTCTGTCCTGCCGTTAGACGATCCCCCAAAATTCACGACGCGCGTTGCGCGGCGTGAAGATACAAGTTACGAGGGGCAAGATGCAAGTATCAGGCTTCGGGTGCTACGGGTTTTGCGTCTAGCGAGGCGATGCTTTTGATCAGGGCGTAGATCATGCGCGACAACTCGCAGCTCTCGGTGATGAAGCGCCTCGACTGCAGCGCGTCCAGATAACCCAGTCGGCAACCGATGTAGAGCTGGGTCCGCAGCTCCCCGCAGGAGCCCTTGGCGATGCGCAGGAACCGCATCAGTTCCCGGCGCGAATCCCGCTCGTACCCTTCCGCGATATTGGAAGGCACCGACAACGCGGCGCGCGTCACCTGATCCTTGAAGCCCAGATCCTTGCAGCGGCACAAGGCGCCATACAACTCGACGCACAACCGCGAACTGCGCTTCCAAACCTCGAGGTCTTCGAAGGCATCCATGCCCTCCCCTCCCAAAAGACAGGACCTTGAATCCTGTCTCTTGTGTCTTGCCTCTGCGCGGCGCGCAGAGAATCTTAACGCTTACTGAACTGGACAGCGCGACGCGCTTTGCGCAGACCAACCTTCTTGCGTTCCACTTCGCGGGCGTCGCGGGTGACGAAACCGGCCTTGCGCAGCGGCGAGCGGAGCTGCTCGTCGTGCAGCATCAGGGCGCGGGTAATGCCGTGACGGATGGCGCCGGCCTGGCCGCTCATGCCGCCGCCGCTGACGGTGACGTAGATGTCGAATTTGTCGGTCAGGCTGGTGGTCTCCAGCGGCTGGCGCACGATCATGCGCGCGGTTTCGCGGCCGAAGTAGATGTCCAGCGGACGCTGGTTGACGATGATCTGGCCGGTGCCGTTACGCAGGAAGACCCGCGCGGTGGAGGTCTTGCGACGTCCGGTGCCGTATTGCTGCTGTTGCTGCGCCATGTGTACGCGTTCCCGTAGATTAGAAGTCGAGCTGTTTGGGCTGCTGGGCGGCGTGCTGATGTTCCGGCCCGGCATAGACCTTCAGCTTGCGGAACATGGCGCGACCCAGGGGATTCTTCGGCAGCATGCCTTTGACGGCGATCTCGATGATCCGCTCGGGCGCCTTGGCGCGCAGCTTCTCGAGGTTGATCGTCTTCAGGCTGCCGACGTATCCGGTGTGATGGTGATAGAGCTTGTCCTGCTCTTTGCGGCCGGTCACGGCGACTTTATCGGCGTTGACCACGACCAGGTAATCGCCGGTATCCACATGCGGGGTGAACTCCGCTTTGTGTTTGCCGCGCAGACGGCGCGCCAATTCGGTGGCCAGGCGGCCGAGGGTTTTTCCGGTCGCATCGACGACGTACCAGTCGCGCTTGACGGTTTCCGGCTTGGCACTGTAGGTCTTCATGAGAGACGTAACTCCACACACCAACAACTAAGAAGACGCGGAATGGTATAGAAGTCAGGGACAACATTCAAGGCGAAGAATCGGCCGATCGAGGGTCCTGACCTTTGTATATATAGATGGGGCGGCAATGTCGCGACACGGCGCCCGGATCGCGGGCAAAAAAATAGCGCGGCAGGGGGGCCGCGCTTAAAACCACCAAAGGAGGATGGAGGAGTACTGAACCACCGGGTTTTGAGGGGGCCGGCGATTCAGTATGTGAGAATTCTCTAATACTCGAATGTTGCTGTCAACACCCCATCGTGAAATTTTTGCAAAGAAGGGCGGACAAAGGTCAATAGTACAGGCGGAACTCATATATATAATTGTTTTTTAACAATATTTATCGCCATAGACGCTGCCCGTAGGGCACCTCGGCGCAGCGACCTACCAAGGCGCGTTCGACGGGCCCCGTGGCACCATCTGGTGCGTCAGCGTCGCTCGACGCACCCTACCGTCCTTGCTCCATCTCTGAAACTCGATCTGTCGGGTGCGTCGGTGCAGCGACGCACCATGGCGCGGACCTGCGAGATCGAGACTTCGGCGCAGGGGCGATACACGCCCGCCATCACGCCTCAGATCTTGAGGCGCTCCACCGGATGGCCTTTGAGCAGGTGCTCTTCGAGGATTTCGTCGATGTCCTCGCGATCCACATAGCTGTACCAGGTGCCCTCCGGATACACGACCATGACCGGGCCTTCCGCGCAGCGGTCCATGCAGCCGGCCGTGTTGATGCGTACCTTGCCGGGACCGGCCAGCCCCAGTTCCTTGGAGCGCTGCTTGGCGTAGTCGCGCATCTCCTGGGCGCCGAAGCGCTGACAGCAGGCACTGCCGTCCTCGCGCAGGTTGGTGCAGAAGAACACGTGGTATTTGTAGTAAGGCATGGGACACCAAGGATCAGGCCGGGACGGGCTGCTAGTATAGTGTTCTCGGTATTGACCAGCTACGACGGGAAAGTTCATGTCACGCCAGTATTCGCAGCTCGATCAGTTGATCGGTAACTTCGATCAGGCCTTGCGCACGCTGTTCGGTCGCCCGCTGACCACCGGCCGCCCGAACCCCGGCGATGTCGATGCGCCGGTCGAACTCACCGACCAGGCGCGCCAGACCTCGGCGCGCTTCATGCGCATCAACCATACCGGCGAGGTCTGCGCGCAGGCGCTGTACCAGGGCCAGGCGCTGACGGCCCGGCTGGAGAACGTCCGCGAAGGCCTCGATCGCGCGGCCCAGGAGGAAAACGATCATCTGGCCTGGTGCGAACAGCGCGTTCACGAGCTCGGCAGCCATACCAGCTACCTGAATCCGCTGTTTTATGCCGGTTCTTTTGCGCTCGGCGCGCTGGCCGGCGCCATCGGCGACAAATGGAGCCTGGGCTTCGTCGCCGAAACCGAGCGCCAGGTGGTGCGGCATCTCGACGGCCATCTGCGCCAGCTCGATTCAGGCGACCAAAAAAGCCGCGCGATTCTGGAACAGATGAAGATCGACGAGACCCAGCACGGCACCGCGGCGATGCGGGCGGGCGGTGCGCCATTGCCGGGCCCCGTGAAACAACTGATGCAGGCGATGTCGAAGGTGATGACCAATACGACGTATTGGTTTTAGAAGGTGCTAGGTGCTAGGGCCGAGGAAAATCTTCTTCCTATCTTGGCCCTAGGACTCAGCAACTAGAAGCTTTTAAGGAAGCTCTGAACAATCCGTCATTCCGGCGCAGGCCGGAATCCATG
>JBAYTM010000152.1:0-6007 GCA_041675685.1 Thiohalobacteraceae bacterium | reverse complement strand
TCGGGCGTGACAAATCGCTAGTGCTGCACGGCGGAGGCAACACCTCGGTCAAGATTCGCGAGACCAATCTGCTTGGCGGCGACGAAGACATTCTCTATGTGAAAGGCAGCGGTTGGGACCTCGAATTTATAGAGGCGGCCGGCTTCGCCCCGGTGCGGCTGCAGCCGCTGCAGCGCCTGGCGCAGTTGCCGAGTCTGACCGATCCCGAGATGGTCAACGCCCTGCGCACGCAGATGACGTGCGCGAGCGCGCCAACGCCTTCGGTCGAGGCGATCCTCCATGCCATCCTGCCGTACAAATATGTCGATCACAGTCACGCTGATGTGGTCGTTACTCTCTGCAATACGCCGACCGGCGAGCAGCGCATTCACGCGTTGTACGGTGACCGGGTGGTCGTCATTCCGTATGTCATGCCCGGCTTCGACCTGGCGCGACTGTGTGCCGAGATCTTTCCGCGCGAACACAACGAGCGGACGGTTGGCATGGTACTGATGAACCATGGCCTGTTTTCCTTCGGTGACACGGCGCGCGAATCGTATGAGCGTACGGTGGAGCTGGTGACGCTGGCCGAGAACGAACTCAAGGCGTGCAACAGCTGGACGTTGCACCGGCCACCAGTGGAAGACGACAACCGCGCCTTGCGGTTCGCGCTGGCGGAGCTTCGTCGGGACATTGCGGGGGCAGCCGGCCATCCGGTCATAATGCACAGTGTTCGAGACGATCAGGCGCTCGACTTTGCGCGCCACGCCGAGGTCGAAACGCTTTCCCAACAGGGTCCAGCGACGCCGGATCACGTGATCCGCACCAAGCGCGTACCCATGCTGGGGCGTGATGTGGCCGCCTACATGGCGGCCTATCGCGCCTACTTTGCCGAGCACGCCGCACGGACAGGCGACACCAAGACCATGTTGGACCCCGCGCCGCGCGTGGTGCTCGACCCGGAGTTGGGATTGTGCAGCATCGGCCGTTCGGCGCATGACGCCGGCATCGTGCGCGATATCTATCGGCACAGCATCGACATCATCCTGCGTGCGACCACACTGGAGCGGTATAGCGCGTTACCGGCGCGCGACTATTTCGCGGTCGAGTACTGGGATCTGGAGCAGGCAAAACTGCGCGGTACGGACAAGCCGCCGATGTTCAGCGGTGAAGTGGCGCTGGTCACGGGCGCCGCATCGGGGATCGGCAAGGCCTGTGTCGACGCCTTCATGGCGCGTGGTGCCGCGGTCGTGGGTCTGGATATCGCTGACAACATAGCGATGTTGCACGATCATCCCGCCTTTCTCGGCCTGCACTGCGACCTGACCGACACCGACGCGCTCGAAGCCGCGTTCGAGCATGCGGTGCGGCAATTCGGCGGTCTCGATATGCTGGTGCTCAATGCCGGCGTGTTTCCCGGCGGCTGCCCCATCGCCGAACTCGACGACGTCGAATGGGGGCGTGTGCTGCGCGTGAATCTGGACGCCAATCTGGCGCTGCTGCGGTTTGCACACCCCTTGCTCAAACTCGCGCCGCGCAACGGCCGCGTCGCGGTCATCGGTTCGAAAAACCTGCGCGCACCCGGGCCCGGCGCGGCGGCCTATTCTGCCTCGAAGGCGGCGCTGAATCAGTTGATGCGCGTCGCGGCGCTGGAATGGGCGAGCGACGGCATCCGCCTCAATGCACTGCATCCCGACGCGGTGTTCGATACCGCAATCTGGACCGAGGAGGTGCTGGCCGCGCGCGCGGCGCATTACGGCATGAGCGTCGAACAGTACAAGCGCCGCAACCTGCTCAAAACCGACATTACCAGCCGCGACGTTGCCGAGCTGGCCGCAGAGCTCTGTGGCCCGCTGTTCGCCAAGACCACCGGCGCGCAAATTCCAGTCGATGGCGGAGACCCGCGGGTGATCTGACGGGCGGCGAGCCGCGCCGGGGCATTTCCGTGTGCGAAGGCTTCGAGGAGACGACGCGTATGCTGAATATGGCCGCCGATCTGCTGGTCGCGTTGCATTTCGCTTTCATTCTTTTCGTAGTGCTGGGCGGAATGCTGGTGCTGCGTTGGCCCTGGCTGGCATGGCTGCATCTGCCGGCCGCCGTCTGGGGAGCGCTGATTGAATTGGTCGGCTGGACCTGTCCGCTCACGCCGCTCGAAAACCGTTTGCGCAGAATGGCGGGCGAGGGAGGATATACGGGGGGCTTTATCGAGAACTATGTCGCGCCGATCGTCTACCCGCCCGGCCTGACGCCGACGCTGCAGCTCGGTCTTGGGTTGGCGGTCATCCTGATCAATCTGATTGTTTATGTCGTCGTATTGCGCCGCGTCGGACGCCGCTGATCGGATCGCGGCGACCGCCTCAGGCCGCGCTCGCTTTCGTCAATATCACCGCGCGCGCATCCTCGAACTGTGTGGCGGCTTCCTCGATGACGTCCGCCATGACATCGACCGGTAGTCCGGTCAGGTCCCAGGCGCCGGACTCCATCGGGGGTATGTGCGTGGTGTCGCTGGCGGGCGCATGCATCGCGCAGGCGATGGCATCGGCAAGATGCACCACTGCGGTCTCCAATCGGTGCTCCTGCGCTGCGAGCGGAAGATGGTGAAAGCGGATCGGGACACTGAGGGCATCCGGTAGACGCCAGGAGCGCATGAGTTCTCCGCCGACTTCGCCGTGATCGAAACCGATCATCTCCAGCTCGATCTCGTGCAGCGGCTTGGATTCGTTCTGCGCCCGGCGCAGTGCACGCGCCGCTATGTCCGGTACCTGCCGGTACATCGCCAGCGAACCGATATCGTGCAGCAGGCCGGCAATGAAATAGCGCTCGGTATTCGGGGCGCGCATGCGTCCGGCCAGGATGCGCGCGATGAGACCGGCGTACAGGCTGTGTTCCCAGAACCGGTCCATGTCCACGAGTTCCGTGGATATGCCGCGGAACGCCTTGATGACACTGGTGGCCAGGATCAGATCCAGCAGCTCCAAAGTGCCGATGACGGTAATGGCGCGCGACACGGTGTCGATGCGGGACGGAAAGCCGTAGAACGGGCTGTTGACGATCTTGAGGAGCCGTGCCGTCAGGCCGGGATCTTCGCTGATCACCTGACCGATCTCGGCGGCCGAGGTGTCGGGATTGTTGATGAGGTCGACCGTCCGCATGACCACTTCGGGCAGCGAGACCAGTTCCATTGAGCCCTGCACCAGTTCTCGTGCACTCGTCGTCATCCAGTTCCCCTGTATCCTGATGCTGCGCAGCCGAAGCGGTCGCTGCAATGCCTTGGTCGATGGCCGCCGCGGGTCGGTGCGAAAAGCCTCGGTCGGCCTGCCGCTCATGATGGACGGCGGCGAACCGGCTGATCCGGTCTGCTCATGCGACTGGCCATGCGTTGCGATGCCAGTCGCGGATCCCAGTCCGGCGCCCTGCTTCGGTACCCAGGCTTCGCCGCCACGCATCCCGGCGTGTCCCCGCGCATCATCAGCGCGGTCCGCGGCTGCTCAAATTCAGATTCTCGGCGAACGTGCGGCCTCATCCCTGAGGGCAAATCCCGGGCGTTGGACGCGGTCGCTTTGGTGCGCCGCATTTCTTGGGTCGTTCGATTCTACACAACTCGTCGGGATATAAAACAGTTTTGTCCTCGCCCTAGACAGAACCACGGTGACCCAGGCCGACCCGACGGCCGGGCCTCTGACGAATATCAACCGGCATGCGTTTACAGGGCGGTTGCGCCTTGTCAGAATAGCGTCAGCTTATGGGTCCGGCGTCCGATGCCGGATGCGATCAACCGTTGTAGTGGAGACGAGCGAATGAAGAAGGTATGTGCTGCGATGTTGCTGGGGTTTGCCGTGGTGGTCAGCGGCGGTGCCGTTGCCGGTGATGCGGCCGCAGGCAAGGCCAAGTCGGCGTCCTGCGCCGGTTGTCATGGACCGGCCGGCCTCAGCAATAACCCCCTGTGGCCGAATCTGGCAGGTCAGAAGGAGGCCTACCTGGTGAAACAGATGAAGGCATTCCGTGACGGCGAACGCAACGATCCCATGATGGCCCCGATGGCCAAGCCGCTGTCGGATGACGACATCGCCAATCTGGCTGCGTATTTCAGCAGCTTGTAGCTTGTAGAGTAGTTGGGGATTGAGATCCGGGCCGCGTTTAGCGGCCCGGTTTTTTTGGGCAGGTTCTAGGTACTAGGTTCTAGGGCCGAGGTGAAGGAAGAAGGTTTTTACCTCGGCCCTAGAACCTAGTACCTAGAACCTAGCCCATGCAATAAATACAACGTCGCTGTAAACAACAGCAGTGCGCCGGCCTGATGCAGGGACGCCAAGGCGATCGGCACGTGCAACAGCAAGGTCGAGATGCCCAGTGCGATCTGGATGGCGACCATGGTCAACACCAGGTGACTGCGCAGACGCAGCCTGGCCGGTAAACGCCGTGCTGACAGCCAAAGTGCGGTGGCGCCGACGAGCACCAGAGTCGCCAACAACCGGTGATCGAACTGCACCGTCGCGATGTTCTCGAAGAAATTGCGCCAGCGGGGTTCCAACAGGAAGATCGCCTTGGGCACCAGATGTCCGTCCATCAGGGGGAAGGTACTGTAGGCGTAACCCGCCTTCAGGCCGGCCACCAGGCCGCCGGACCCGATGGTGATCACCAGCAACCACAAAAATCCCCAAGCCCCCCCAGCCGACGGCGTCGACGCGCGGGCCTGGGGCGGCTCGCGCGGTCCTGCGAGCAGATCCAGCGCGACCCACAACATGAACCCGTAGATCAGGAAAGCCATCAACAGGTGAGCGGTCAGGCGGTATTGGCTGACGTGCGGATTGTCGACCAGCCCGCTGGCCACCATGTACCAGCCGAGCGCGCCCTGCAGGCCGCCGAGTACGAACATGACGACCAGCTTCGGGATCAGCGGGCGCTGCAACCAGCCGCGCCAGAGGAAGAACAGGAAGGGCACCAGGAACACCGTGCCGATGGCGCGACCGAGCAGCCGGTGCGCAAATTCGAACCAATAGATCGACTTGAAGTCGTCCACTTCCATGTGGACGTTGACCTTCTGATACTCGGGCGATGCGCGGTACTGGTCGAAGACCTCCTGCCATGCCTGCTCGGTGAGTGGCGGTACCACACCGAAGATCGGGTCCCATTCGACCATCGACAGGCCCGAGCCGGTCAGCCGCGTGACCCCGCCGAGCACCACCATCCCGAACACCATGGCGCAGCAGACCAGCAACCAGGCGGCGACGATCCGGTTCTGCCTGGACGGTAGCGACGAAACGGGCATGCGACTTTCCCCCGGGATTGGAGCTTGTTATGGGTGCGGGAATTGTACTGGAAGCGGCGCGCGCCGGGCGGTTTGAACCGTGCCGGAGGCGACGACAGCACGCCGTATCGCGCACCGCCGCGTGCGTCCGCGCAGGCGGGGCCACCGCATTGGCGGTCAACGATTAACGGGCTGTTGAAAAACGTGATCAGCGGATGCAGTGCAAGACGGAAGCGGACGAAAAAGCGGAATGCACCTGCAGTACATGAGCATTTTGAGCCCGTCTCCAACGGCGCAACGCGCCCCCCGTGCGTTTTCCACCAGCCTGTCAGGAAAAGCCGTCGTCTGAAAACTGCGCCGCGTGGTCCTGATAGGCGCGCTTGGTCGCCTCGGATTCAAAGTACATCTTGAGCGCGTACTCGCCTTCGCCTTCGATCAGAAATGGATGGTTTTCCGGGTCCGAGACCTCTTTGCCGCTGATCGGATCCGTCGTCGTGATAATCATGCTTCATCCTCCGCGCCAACTTGGCGCACTGCATGAAAACTGCCGCGCTGAGTATAGGCCAGCGCTATGGACTCGCGGGTCCAGTGGGCGCGGCGCGCAACGCGCGAACTGCCGCGCGGACCGGCCGCACTATAGGAATAGCGTCAGCACCCCCGTGTAACCGTATAGCCGGTTGTTGGAGATTTCGCCGTTCGCGAAGAAGCCGACCAGGGGGAAGTCGCCCAGCGCGGCGCGGATTGCACGCAGTTCCTCGGAATCGTCACCGAACAGGTTCTGGC
>JBAYTM010000151.1:0-6008 GCA_041675685.1 Thiohalobacteraceae bacterium | reverse complement strand
GAGGTGGCCCGCGCGGGCGTCGAGGACCTGGTCAAGGTGAAGGGGATCAGCCGGGACCTTGCCCAGCAGATATACGACGTCTTCCACGGCGAGGGCCACTGAGCGATCAGGTCGTCTGACGTGTGCGACGCGCGGCAGGTCTGATATATTGCGCTGGCATTCGTCACGGCCGGCAACGGCCGGCTCGGAGCGCCGACGAAGCCGGTGCGAGCGCGGAGAGCGCCGCGGCAATCGAACAACGGAAAGTCATGCGCCTGAATATCCCGAATATGCTGACCCTGCTGCGGATCGCGCTGATCCCCGTGTTCGTGCTGGTGTTCTATCTGCCGTATGGCTGGGTACACATCGCGACGGCGGCCATCTTCGGGTTGGCGGCGATCACCGACTGGCTGGACGGTTACCTGGCCCGGCGGCTGGGGCAGATGTCGGCGTTCGGCGCCTTTCTCGATCCGGTCGCCGATAAACTCATGGTCGCCGTTGCCCTGGTGCTGTTGGTCGACGTCAATCCGACCGGGCTGCACGGTGGCATCCTGGCCGTGCCGGCGGCGATCATCATCGGTCGCGAAATCGCCATCTCCGCCTTGCGCGAATGGATGGCAGAGATCGGTGAACGCGCCCAGGTAGCGGTTTCGATCATCGGCAAGATCAAGACGACGGCGCAGATGATCGCGATCCTGCTGTTGCTGTATCGCCAGCCGGTCGGCGACATACCGATTCTGACACTGGGTTTGATCGCGCTCTACGTGGCCGCGATCCTGACCCTCTGGTCGATGGTGATTTACGTACGGGCGGCCTGGCCTGTATTGGCAAGGGATTGATCCTGTTCGGGCCGATCCAGCGCAATTGAGCTTGACAGTCCAGGGGCTGTCGCTAAAATACGGGGCTTCTTCGAAGCGGGAATAGCTCAGTTGGTAGAGCACAACCTTGCCAAGGTTGGGGTCGCGAGTTCGAGTCTCGTTTCCCGCTCCAAATTTTGAGGCTTCGCGGGGAAACCTCGGTTCTGGTCACGGCACCAACCGAGGTTTTTTTGTCACGGCGGCGCGGAGTCTCACCGCCTTTGGCTGGGTGGCAGAGTGGCTATGCAGCGGCCTGCAAAGCCGTCTACCTCGGTTCGACTCCGGGCCCAGCCTCCATTATCGAATTCCTTCCGGTTCTATCTGCTTCCGAGCCCGCAGTGCGTGCGGCTACAATGCGCACTCTCGGCACCCCGCCCGGGTGGCGAAATTGGTAGACGCAAGGGACTTAAAATCCCTCGGTGGCAACACCGTGCCGGTTCGACCCCGGCCCCGGGCACCATTAACACCCCCCTGAAAATATCCTTTGCTGCTGGTTCCGCGTTTCGAGCCGTAATCGTGCCATTGGCGCATGACACGCGGACACGCTATGTCCGCCGCAGGCTTCTTCGCCGATGCTGAGGGCAGGGCCGTTGGTGTTGGTCCTTTCCGATTCCGGTTCCGATTCCGATCCACGCCCTTCGCCGGCTGCTACTCAAGACGGGGTGAGGTCGAACCATCACGAGACTTTTTCCGGCGCGGTTGCGGGCGGATGATCGTCGACGGCATTCCGGTCTGTTCACGGTCGGGCAGCAGACGGCGACGAACGGGAAAATGGGCGTTTATCCCTCTTTATGCTCAAGTACTGTATGCACGATGTCGTTACATCATCGCTATTGCGGCTTGATGATTTGCAGACTGCGATAACTATTCCGGGTCGTCACGCAAGCGCTCTAGTATGCCGTAGCCGGCTGTTATAGTCGCGCGGGTGGATGTTGCGGTGCAATGCCGCGCGCGTCTACCTGCAAAAATTCAGTGTCGTGCATTTCCGCGTGGTGACTGTTGTCTCCGCTGGTGGTGCGGTCCTAAAAGCGAAGAACAAGGGGGCGGAAATGCGCATCCAGCCATTGCTCGCGGGCGTAGCGCTCGCGGCGGTCATGAACGTTGCTCAGGGGACCATCCTCTTTGTCGGGGTTGATCCCGCGACGGGCGAAGCGCGGTTTTATTTAGCGCCGGGCCAGATGCAATACCAGTCGGGGCCGGATCAGCCAGGTATTACGCTCTATCCAAATCAGAGTGTTTCAATTGACAATCAATTGGATGATGTGCAGTCGCCGACTGTTTCCGACGGTGTTGTAGATATCGACGCCCTCATCTCGAATACCTCCAATGCGATTATCGAGGCGATCGTCTCGAGCAAGGCGGCCATCGATCAGGAAAACGCAGCGTACGTCGCCAAGCTGCAAAACGCATCTGAGCGGGAACCCAATCAGGAAGCCATAAATAGAATCAACAACAATCTGGATAACCTCGTCGGCAACATCGTCAAGAACGCCATAAGCCAAGGCAAGTTTGATGAGCAACAGATCCAGGTCGTTATCGATCGGATCAATCAGCAGCTCGACAAAAAACTCGATCTTGACAACGTCAAGCCTGCGCAACTCTCGGAACAAGAGACGGCCAAGCAGGCACAACGCCAACGTCTCGAAGCCGAACGCAACAAAAGACTGGAACTGGAAAAGCGTAGGCAGCAGGAACTGAAGGAGCAGAACGAAGCGCTGCAGAAGAAACTCAAGGAACAACTGGAGAGGCAGAAGGCCGAGAAGGAAAAGGCGGCTGAAGCGGCGAAGAAGAAAGTGGCCGAGGAGCATGCAAAGAAACTCGCCGACCAGGCGGCAAAAGATGCGTTCGAAGCGAAACAGAAAGCGCTCGAGGCAAAGCAAAAACAGGCGCAGCAAGGCACCCAAGACGAACAGTCGCCGCCAGACAATCAAGCGAGTGGTCCGAGCCGCGGCGCGAGCGGCTCCGCTCCGGGCGCCGCCGGTACCCAAGGCGGCGACGACAACCCGGGCAATCAAGCCGGCACTCCCGCCGGCGGTGCGGTGAGCGATCCCGCATCGGACGATCGTTATGACCCCCACGCGCCGGTCGACGGCCGCATGTTGCAGCAACTCGTCGACGGATCGCCGTTGCCCCGGATTACGCCGCCGTCGCTGGCCGGCATGCTGCGCGAGACTATGGCGGCGCCACCCGACGATGGCAACCGGCCTTCTGACGGCGAACGCGATGCCGACCAGGCGGCCGAAGACAGGCTGCTGCGCGACTTCGTCGAGCAAGTCGCGGCGCTCGACGCTTTTCCACCCATCGCGGCGCTCGACGATTTTCCACACATCGGGGCGGGTGACGTCAGTGCGCTGCCGCCGACGGAATCGCTGACAGGCGAGAGCTCGGCGACCTACAACGGCCAATTATCGGGTGCTTTTTCGGATGGGACACCGGTCAGCGGCGCGCTGTCACTCGGCGTCGATTTTCATGAGCATCTCGTGATGGGATCGATCGATTTCGGCGGCAACGGCATCGCCGACGTAGGAGGCGAGTATCCCGCATCGGAGAACCGCGTCTTACTGCCCTTCTACGGAGACATCTTCGGTGGTTCGGGACACGGTCAGTTGAGAGGGGAATTCTACGGGCCGCAGGGACAGGAACTCGGTGGCAACTGGGATATGTCTATCTCAGGCCCTAGCTCTGAGGGGCAGAATGCCGAAGGCCAGTTCGCCACCAAACATTAGCAACGACGCTCGGGGAAATAACCATGAAGGTCGAATTACGCCTGACCGCGGCGGCACTGCTGCTCGCCGCGATCATTCCGCACGCCGATGCACAAGTCGCCGATCCACGTGCTCAAGCCGCCGCACTCATCGACGCAGGGCAGGCTGTCGAAGCTTGTGCCGTACTGGAACAGGCGTACGGTCGCGATACGGCCGAGAACGACGTCACGTTGATGCAGGCGCATTGCTCCTGGCGCGCGGGCCGCGTGGAGGATGCGATCGGGTACTATCGCGAGCTGATCGAGCGCCTGCCCGACGCCGCGCGACCGCGCGCGGAACTCGCCACGCTTTATCTGCAACTTGGGCGACAGGATGCGGCACGCGCCGAGTTCGATGCCGCGCAGGCACTGGACCACAGCGCGGGCGCCGCGAGCGTTCTGGGCGGTCTGGCGCGCGCCATGATGACCGAGGACCCGTCCGTGCTTGCGCGCGCCATTCCGAAGAACTGGCAGGTGCAGCTTTACACCGGGCTGGTGAACGACAGCAACATCAACTCCGGTCCCAACGGCACCACCATCGCCGGGGTCATCGGAGGCGTGCCGGTCGATCTCACGCTCAACGACGATTCGAAGCCCATCCATAGCTGGGGCAGCACCACCAACCTAACGGGCCGTTATCTGCATGCGCTGAACCCGCGCCTGGCATTGCTGGCGCAGGGCAGCCTCGCGAAGACCTTTTACTTCCGCGATAACGATTTCGACAACGACAGCGTCGCGGCTGCGCTCGGCCTGCTCTACCGTGCGGGCGGCATCGACGCCAGCCTGCAACCGAGCCTGCGCCTCTCACGTCAGGCCAATGAAACGGTGGAGCGCACCTACGGCATCAATGGTCGCGCCTCCAAAGTCGTGGCACCGGGTTTGCGTGCGACTGGTGCAGTAGGCTACTTCAAGCGCGATACGCCGAAGAACGACGCGCGCAAGGCGGAGGGCTATCTCGTCAGCGCCGGTCTCCTGGCCAGTCTCAATGCGGCCGCGCAGGTCGGTGTGGAATACATGGGGCAAACGGAAGACGCGCGTGAAGATTTTGAATCACGCACCTCGCACGGCCCGCTGATCTACGGCACCTGGCATGCCCATCCGGCGCTCAGCCTGAATGCGAGCTATCGCTACAGCAACCTCGAGTACGACGAAATACAGGGGATTTTCCCTCACGCTCGCGAGGACGATCAGCATGTGCTCGACGTCGGCGCCCTGTGGGATGTGAGCCGCTACCTCTATCCCGGCACGTCCGTGGGTTTGCAATACAGCTATATCCGTAGCGAGTCCAATCTGGAGCTGTTCGACAACCGCCGACACATCACCACGCTCCGCATGCAAGTGGTGTTCTGATTGCGGTGCGCATGGCTTGCGTGGAAGGATTCAACGGCCAGGATGGCCGGAGATCCGAACCGGCATGCAGGAGGTTTCGGGTTCGGCTCTGCTTGCAACCGTCCGCACGATGCAGCCTCTGCAGTTGTTGCTATAAGATAAGGCATGGCGCCTTGTCGGCGTCGGCCGATCGGGGAGACACCATGGTCACGGCGATTGTTTTGTTGAAAGTCGAGCGCACACATGTCAACGATGTGGCGCAGCAACTCACGGATATGGAAGGCATCAGCGAGGTGTACTCGGTCGGCGGACGCTGGGATCTGGTGGTGATGGTGCGGGTGCACACGAACGAGGATCTGGCCGATGTGGTGACCGGCCATATGCTCAAACTCGAGGGTATTCTGCAGACGGAGACCCTGATCGCCTTCCGTGCCTATTCACGGCACGACCTGGAGAATATGTTTTCTCTGGGCCTGTAGCGGCGAACGCAGGCTTTGCCGGCTCTACTGCATGGCGCACCTCGGGCGCGACCGGCCGACCCAGCAGAACGCGCCGCTCCACAGTGCTAGCCCGACACGCAGGGCTCTTCAGCGGCGTAAGTCGATGTCGTTTTCCGCCTGTGGCGGCGTCGCCGCTCGCTGAACCTCGTCGCCACCGTAGAACGCTAGCCAGCGCAGGATATCTTCGCGGCTGACGAGGCCGACCAGCACATCGTTCTCCATGACGGGCAGCTGGTTGATCCGATGCCTGCCGAGCAGATCCAGCGCCTCCATGGCGTCCTGCTGCGGCGATACGCGCACCAAGCGGTTGACGGACGTCATGATCTCCGCGGCCCGTGTGCGGGACCAGTCCGCGCGTGCGACCTTGCGAATATCCTGTAAACACAGGAGACCGCGCAAGTGCTTGCCTTCGAGCACCGGAAAGGCGCGTTGCCCGGTGCCGAGAAAATGCTGATCGACCAGCTGATCGATCGGGCTGTCCTGCGCAATCGGGGTGATATCGGTGCGCATGACGCGCCGCACGGGGACCTCTTCCAGCGCGTCCCGCACCAACAGTTGGCGATAACTGACCAGCGCCGCGTTGTTCAGGAACCAGCCGAT
>JBAYTM010000150.1:0-6021 GCA_041675685.1 Thiohalobacteraceae bacterium | reverse complement strand
GCGACGGGTTGACGTTGGCGCTCGCCAACTGGGGCATGAAGCGGTTGCTCCTTCCGTTGGCGTCGACGATGAAGCCCAGCTTGCCGAATCCCGCGATATCAGCGTCATAGCGCGCCTCGACAGTCCAGCTCCACTTGGGCGCGAATTCGCGGCGAAGGCCCATGTAGCTTGCCAGACCGCCGCTATCGAGCGTCGCGTACTGCTGTGTATCGTGATACTTGGCATCGAGGTATGTCATACTTCCCGACAAGCGCAGGCCATTGACGGGGACCACGAAGGTTTCAAGCTCGACGCCTTTGTGTCGAGCATCGACGTTGCCGGGACGACCGAAAACAGCACCGGTGGCGCTGACCGCCGGTACGCTGGCCTGGGCGTCTGCATAGTCATAGTAGAAAGCGGCGGCATTGAGTCCGAACCGGCGGTTCCAGCCCTGGAGCTTGAATCCCGCTTCATAGGCCCAGACCGTTTCCTCCCTGAACGGCACAATCGACGATTGTCCCTGGCTGGGAAAGCCTCCGAAAAACCCGCCTTCCTTGATGCCGCGGCCAAGGCTGGCGTAGAACAGGGTGTTCTCGCCCGGCTTCCAGCTCAGGTAGAGGTTGCCGGTCCAATTGTTGCGGAGGTGGTAGCTGTCGCTGAGCGTGTAATTGACCAAGCTCTGGACCAGAGGTGAAGCAGAAACCGCGCCGGTGCCAAGCGGGAAGTTGAAGCCACCATCGTGGTAGCGCTTGGTCAGATCGGTATAACGCAGCGCGCCATTAAGCTTAAAGGTCGGCGTGAAGGCATAGCCTGCCTCGAGATAGCCAGAATAGGTGCGAGAATTCTGAAGATAGCCGACATCGGCTACGGCCTCGCTGCGGCTGGCTGCGCCGTAGGCTGTGAACGCGGTCCCGGTGAACGGATCGTCGCGAAACAGGAACGTGCGTTTGCTGTTCAGTCGTTCCTCGCCGTAATTGAAACCCAGTGCCCAGGTGAAGGGGCCTTCGCCGTTGGACTGAAGCCGCAGGTCCTGGCTGAAGATCTTGAAGCGGTCGCGCGTGATCGAGTGGCCAAGCTCGTTGGCCGTGGCGTCGGCATCCATCTGGCGGCCATAGTCGAAGTCGCGATAGGCCGTGATGCTTTCAAGCGAAACCGCGCCAAAATCGATCTTTAGGTCGAAGGTCGTTCCCAGGGTTTCGACGTCGAGCTTGTTGTAGGCATTGGAAAGCGTGGTTGAGCCGTTCGCCGCCTGGGTAGCGGGGCTTGCGGACGACAGGAAGGTGAAGCCAAGCGCGTTGAGGACGCCTGGGTAGGTGCGGCAGGCATCACTGAGCGCCCCCGCATTGAAGGGCGCACACCACAATGCCGCACTGGTGCCTCCCTCCGAGGACAGGGCGCGAGCACCGGCGGCGCGCAGCAGCGGAAGCTCGGAGCGGTCCCTCGAATAATCGATGATCAGCTTGGCCGTGACATTCGAGGCGGGCGCCACCAGCAGGGTGCCGCGCAAGCCAAAGACATCAGCGTCGCCCCAATCGCGGTTGTCAGAGATGCTGTGCTGCCAGCCTCCGCCCGCCTTGACCGTACCGGCGATGCGCAACGCGGCCACATCGGCTGCCAGAGGAACAGAGACGCCAGCGTCCAGCGAAAACCGGCTATGGCTGCCATAGGAAAGCGTCGCATCGGCGCGCAGGTTGGAAAGGTCAGGCTTGCGCGAGATGATCTTGACCGCGCCGCCGCTTGTGTTGCGGCCGTAAGTACCACCCTGCGGTCCCTTGAGCACTTCAACCCGCTCGACGTCGAACAGCGGCATCTGCCCCTGCGCATTGGTTACCTCATAGACTTCGTCAAGGTAGATCGAGGCCGGCGGCGGATTGTTGGGATTGGTTTCGACCAAACCGACGCCACGGATGATCCAGGTTGGCTGTCCGGTTACGGTCCGGAAGATCTGAACTCCCGCAACCTTGTCCGCCACATCCTCAAGGTTAACGACGTTGCGCTTCTTGAGTTCCTCGCCGCCAAATGCGGAAAGCATCATGGGAACGTTCTGGATGGTTTCGCTCCGCCGCTGGGCAGTAACCACGATCTCGTCCGATTCACCCTGATCCGGGTTCGCGCTCGCAGCTTGGTTCTGGGCGAGTGCGGGCGTGCAAATGGCCAGAAGTGACACGGATGCGATCCAGCCGGAAATATGCGCAACTTTCATGAAGAGAATCCTTTGCTTTATGGGGATATCAATAAGAAAGCCGGACAGTTTCTCCGACTTGATCGGCTTTGACCTGGGGAGGGGTGAACGCGACGTCGGCAAGGGACTGGCTTGAGTAGAGTGCGGTGAGATCGCCGAAATGCGACGAGCGTGGGTTGGTCGATTGCGAATAGGTCACCATGAAGCGTCCGCGCGGCCCCTCGGGGCGCAGTTCGACAACGTGGATGTAACTGTCGCCGCGAAGGCGCTGGGGATCTTCTGGGTTTGCCCTGATCGGATCGACCAGCATGTGATAAGTGTACGATGTGCCCGACAGCGGCAGACGGGCTCCGTTGCGCGATGCAAACTGAACCTCGCGCAAGGGAGCGTCGATTGCGATCCCGACGCGGCTCATGCGCAAAACCGCTCTGGCCAGCGCGGTGCGGGTTTCATCCGAGACGTTGAGGCCGCGCGGAGTCGCGATCGGATCGGCAGGATCGAAAGGAACCTTCCAGTAGCGGACGGCAAGCTTGAAGCCGGTCTCGGGCAGCCGCTCGAGTCCGATCATGAATTCACGAAACAAGATCGAGCCGCGCGCGTCGGGCCGGTCGGTCCGGTCCCATCGTGCGAGGATGGAGCAAGCCCGGGTGAGGTCGACCTTTCCTTCGCCGCCGAGATCAACAACGGGCCTGGCGCGACAATCGTCCAGGATGTCGTCCAGCAAGAGCTCGGCCATCAGGTTGCGTGAGCGGAAGAACAGCGCCTCCCACTTTCCGGCGTCGATGCCTGGTGCGCCGAGGCCATCGCTGCCATCGCGCCGCCCGAGCGCCATCATGATGCCCATTCGCGTGCGTTCGCCGCGCAAGGTGCGCTCGTTGCCGATCGTTGCCGCATATCCCTCGAGGGTTGCGGAGCTGTCCCAGGTCGAGAGCCAGTGGCTGTCGTTTGAATTGAGGACGAAATCGTCGCGAATCATCGAAGGGCGACGCGAGGCCGGCACGGTTCCGGGCTGGACCGCAGCGGGATCGCGGCCCCAACCGCAAGTCGAATCGCTCCCATTGAGAATCGCGGCGACATATTCGACCGTCGGGGCGATCTGTGCATCGACCGTCACCCGGCACCGGGCGAGCTTGGCGTCGTCGACATCTGGTGTCAGCGAAATGTTGCCGTAGAGGACCTGCCCGGTTGAATCCGCAGCCGTCAGGTTTGACCAGGGAAGAGCCATATGCCGTTCGAGCGCGTCCTTCACGGCGCCGACCGTCTTTGCCTTGCCGACATCGAGAAATGCATCGGCGAGGCGCACGTTTCCGTTTTCCGCGTCGGCAATCGAGTAGGCGCGCCGATCTGTCCACTCGAATCCGGGAAGGGCCATCATCCAGCCGTAGCGTGTCCTCCACAGCTTCCGTTTGCGGGTTTCAATCCCGTTCCCGGTCTTTACCGGGACCGCAATCGTTACTGCGGTCATGGCTTCGGAATGGCCGTCAACTATGTAGCGGGTCGGCGATTTAGGATCGAGCTCGAGTTGGTAGACAGTCGCGTGCTGGTCGGTGGTGTAGGTGATCGACCAGCCCATGCTTTCGTTGAAACCCAGCATCGGTACAGGAAGATTGTAGAGTGCCGCTCCGAAGACATTGTACTTGCCCGGCACGGTCAATTGCACGGCATGGAGGCGCTCGATCCCGTCCCAGGGAAAATGCGGATTTGAGAAGCTGAGTCCGCCTCCCCACGCGGTCATCTTACGTCCGAATGCTGCAGCGTTCGAACCGGCCATCGGTTCGGGATACGAAGGCTCGACACGGGCCACGGTGCCCCCCGGAGGGGTCGCGCGGGCAATCTGCTGAAGGAGCAGGTTCGAGGTCTCGAGAATTGGGACATGGACGATCCGCCGCCAGATGTCGGCTTCGGTCAGCGGCCTGAACCAGGCCTTTCCGCGGCAATCCTCACCGGGCAGGGCGGTTTCACTGGCGTGCTTGTTGAAGCCGCGGACGTATCCCTTGACGAGCGCCCGCATGTCGGCAGAGGCATAGGCCTGCGCGGCCTTCGTCACGGCGGGCGTCAAATGAGCCCGGAAAAACACATCGCTGTCAAAGTTATTGACCTGCAGACCGCCGCCGAGATTGGCGAAGCCGTCGAAGTAGGTCGCATCGGGTCCTATCCGCAACGAGCGTTCGCCGGCCAGGGTGATGGCGTGATTGACCGCAAGGCAAAGGTTGTCGCGGGCATAGACCCAGCCATAGCCAAATCCCACGCCCTCGAAGTCGTCGGCCTTTACGTGTGCGACGCCATAGGCGGTGTAGCGCACCTCGGCCGCGCGGCCGGCGGCATGGGCGGGCGTAGATGCAAGCGCAGCGGCGAGCGCCAGCGGCGCGGCCGACAAGGCGAAGACGCGCGCGACGGTCACGAGCCGAGCACCTTGGCTGCGGCGCGCGGAACAACCACGTTAACCTGGTCGATGAAGGGGGCGTAGACCTTGGAAAGGTGATCTACGACCTCCCGTCCGGCACCCTGCGGTGTGCCCGCATTGAAGGGAGGGTGCGGATCGTATTCAATGTTGAGCTGCAGGGCCTTGGCGTGATTTTCCCCGACCAGCCGCGCTGCCAGCGTCAAGGCCATGTCGATGCCTGCCGTGACCCCGGCGCCGGTCACGCGGTTGCGATCCTCGACAACGCGGGCTTCCACCGGGGTAGCGCCGAACGCCGTGAGCCGGTCGCGCACGACCCAGTGCGAGGTCGCACGGTATCCGTCGAGCAGGCCTGCCGCCCCCAGGACCAGTGAACCGGTACAGATGCTGGTGACATAGCTTGCGGTCGGGGCATGTCGGCGCAGAAAGCCGAGAACCTGCGGGTCCTCCATGCAGGCCAGCGTTCCCACCGTGCCGCCGGGGACGAAAATGATGTCGATCGGCCCGGCCTCTTCTGCCTCCTCAAAGGTCATAGTCGGCACAATCGCCAGGCCTGAAGTCGAACGGACGGGGGTGTGCGACTTCCAGACAAGTCCTACCCGGTGGGTGCCCAATCCCGCGAAGACGGCCTCGGGCCCGACCAGATCGAGCGGGAACATGCCCGGATAGGCAATCATCGCCAGAATCGGTTTGTTTCCAGCGGCAGCAGGCGTTTGGCTTGTGGAAACACTGTCGGCCACGCGTGCCATAGAGGCGCTGGCGGTCATCGCCACACCCGTCACTCCCATTGCAGAAAGCAGTTCACGTCGATTCACGAAACCCTCCAAAACCTAGTATGTAGTAGCTTATAACTGAAACTTGACTAGGTTCTTACGAAATGTCAACTGTCCGTCGAGGCGCTCGCGTCGTCAGGAGGAAACATGAATAAATCGGCTGAAATCCGCCATTCAGTTCTCGAAACACGAGTCGGCGAAGAGTTCGGCGTTTCGCCGTGGTTGACGATAGACCAATTGCGAATCGACGTCTTTGCTGCAGTTACGGACGACATTGAACCGCTTCACAATGACCCGAAGTGGTGCGAACGGAACAGTCCCTACGGGCGCCCGATCGCCCACGGGTTCCTTACGCTGTCGCTGCTGACGAAGTTCCTGCACCAGGTAACCGATTATGCGATTGCGGGCCGTCACGACAGTCGAGGCCACCCGATCAACTATGGCTTCGATCGTGTGCGCTTCCTGATCCCCGTTGCGGTGGGCGAGCGAATCCGTTGTCGGGTGAAGCTTGACGGTGTGGAAGAACGCGAAAGCGGCACGATGCTGCGGCTCGAGGTAACAGTCGAGATCGAGGGAATGCCTGACAAGCCCGCACTGATTGCCGATTGGCTGGCGCTGTGGGTCGGCGATGACTGAGCGCAAGAATCCGACAACGCAAGGCCAAGGCACCGCGTGGCGGCTGGCCT
>JBAYTM010000149.1:0-6030 GCA_041675685.1 Thiohalobacteraceae bacterium | reverse complement strand
ACGGCGCCGACCGGGTCGAGCAGGGCGAACCAGAACAGCACGCCGAAGATCCGCTGATTGGCCTGCACCAGCACCGCCTCGGTGACCGCGCGCGCTTGCGATAGCGGATCGACCGGCGGCTCGAAGGCTACCAGGCTACGCGCCAACCGCGTGGCCCGCTCCAGATCGCCCGTCGCATAGGCCTCGCGGTACTGGCTCAGCTCGTGACCGAGATCGCGGGGACCGAGGCAGAACACCAGCACGATGATCGCGAAAACCAGCCCGAGCAACCCGAACAGCGCGTCCTCGAGGCCGAACTGCAGCGCCAGGGCGACCAACACCACCGGGGCAAGCAGCGCCAGTACGCCCAGCGCGCCTTCCCAGGGATCGCCGCGCAGACGCTGGCGTACCCATTCGACATAGTCCTGATAGCGCTCGTAACGACGCAGGTCCTGGACATGGTCGAGCAGGCGTTCCAGCACAAGACTGGCGAGGATCGCGATCAACGTCATGGGTAAGCCTGGGGCGGCTGCAAAGATGCGGGAACGCTAACGGCGCCTTGGTGGGCTGTCAAGCCGAGTCGCCGCCGGTTGCCAGCAACGCCGCCAATTTTGGCCATTCGAACGCCGGCCCCGGATCGGTCTTGCGGCCCGGCGCGATGTCGGAGTGTCCGGCGACGGCGTCGGTGGAGATGCTCGGGTAGGCCTGACGCAGCACGCCGATCAGGATGGCCAGCTGTCGGTATTGGCGCTCCGTATAGGCGAGTTCATCGCTGCCCTCGAGTTCGATGCCGATCGAAAAATCGTTGCAGGCGGTGCGGCCGCGAAAGCAGCTTTGTCCCGCGTGCCAGGCCCGGCCGCTGAACGGCACGTACTGCACCACGCGGCCGTCGCGATAGATCACGACATGGGCCGACACCTGAAGGTTCGTGATGGTCTCGAAGTACGGATGTGCCTTTGGGTCGAGGCGGTTCATGAACAGATCCTCGATCCAGGGCCCGCCGAATTCGCCCGGCGGCAGGCTGATGCCATGCACCACGATCAACGAAATTTCACCGGGCGGTGTGCGCGCATCCCAGTTCGGCGACGGGCAATGCTCCACGCCCTGCAACCAATCACCCTGTGCATCGAGTTTCATATCTCGACACCTGCCACGCACCGTTTCAGGTTCACGGCGCCTCGCCCGCCGGCAGTGCACCGGCCTCGGCGATCGCCGCGCGCAGACTCGGCAACCGCGCTTCGGGTTGCAATGGCCGGTGATATTCGCCGTCGATAAACAGAAACAGTGCCGGCAAGTGGAATACCTCGAGCTCGCGCGCCAGACCGGGGTCGAGTCCCGCGTCGACTTCGAATACCGGCATCCCGTCCGTCGCGGGAAAATCCTGCAGCAGCGACTTCCAATGCCGGCAGGCCCCGCAACCGGCCGCAGAGAAAAACACCAACGCGGGGCCGCCGATCTCGGCCAGTCGGGGATAGAAGCTGAACTGATCGAGCCGCTGCATACCGGTCCACTACGGGTTGATTCTGGTCATGGTTCGCGCAATCATGCCGCATCCCGAGCAGCGGCGCGACGATGGGACGCAGGACCTTCGAATCTGCCGCGACAGGCACGGTCGGCTCGGGCGGACGC
This sequence comes from Thiohalobacteraceae bacterium, assembly GCA_041675685.1. Taxonomy (GTDB): domain Bacteria; phylum Pseudomonadota; class Gammaproteobacteria; order Thiohalobacterales; family Thiohalobacteraceae; genus JAHJQQ01. The sequence continues at coordinate 4,422 of JBAYTM010000149.1, read as the reverse complement.
TGCGCATGCGGCATACAGCGGTCCTGCGGTGGCCCCAGGCCTGTCGCGCGGCGCCACCGGACCGCGGCTTGACGAGCGATCCGCGGAACTCCCTCTATCTGTGAAGCGAATCAGCGACGCACTGGCCGCGCACAACGAAACTGCGGCCGCGGCACCGACCCGGCGCCCACCATAACTGTCAACATCGAGGAAACCCAGTGATCCGGACTATACCGAAGGCCGCCTTTCTTACGCCGCTGCTGGCTTTGCTCCTGGGCATCAGCCTGACGGCCCAGGCAGAGCGGCGCTTTGTCACCGACGAGCTGGAAGTCGATCTGCGCTCGGGCACCAGCACCCAACATCGCATCCTACGCATGCTGCCGAGCGGGACGGCCCTGGAAACGCTGGAAGTGGACGCGGACAGCGGCTACACCAAGGTGCGGACGCCCGGTGGCGTGGACGGCTGGATCCTGACCCGGTTCCTGAGCCGCACTCCCTCGGCCCGGGACCGCTTGGCGGAGACCGAAAAAAAGCTGGCCGAACTCGAAATCCAGTCCCGGCAGCGCATGGCAAAACTCAGTGACCGCGACAAAGAGTTCATCAATGTCAGTGAAGAACTGACGCGGGTCAAGGACGAAAATCTGAAACTCAGCAAACAGCTCGCCGATATCCAGCGCACTGCGTCCAGTGCCCTGGCCATCGACGCCGAGAACAAGGAAATCAAAAACCGGCTGATGCAGACCGAGCGCGAGCAGGAAACCCTGCGTCAGGAAAACCAGGCGCTCCGCGACCGGACCGCCCGCGATTGGTTCATGATCGGCGCCGGCGTCATCATCGCCGGCATTATCCTCGGCCTCATTCTGCCGCGTATCCGCATCCGCAAACGGTCCAGCTGGGACAGTCTATGACCACAGGTGCTAGCGTCTAGGTACTAGGGCCGAGGAAAAACGCCTTCCCCCTCCCTCAGCCCTAGAACCTAGGACCTAGGACCTGATTTCAAAGGCATATCGGAAATCGCCATGGAACGCCAAGTCATAGACGCCCACCATAAGGCGTTGGAGATCAATCTCGACAAGTTCCAGTACGGGACGGTTGCCGAGATCGGCGCCGGGCAGGAGACCGCGCGTTGGTTCTTCCGGGTCGGCGGGGCTGCGGGCACCATCGCCAAGGCCATGTCGGCCTACGACATGAAGTTCAGCGACGCCATCTATGGCAGCTCGCCGCGCTACGTCAGCCGCGAACGCCTGCGTTCCATGCTGGATCACGAATATCAGTTGCTGGTCGAGCGCCTCGACGCACATCGCGGCCCGGAATCGACCTTCTTCGCGTTCGCCAACACCGTCGCTGCGCGCTGCTATTCACGCAACGAAGAGGGACAGGGCTGGCTGGGCATCCGCTTCCAGACCACACCGCGGTGCGAGCCCTCGCAAATCGACCTGCACGTGCATCTGCGCGGCAAGAAGAACGTGCAGGACCAGGAGACCCTGGGCATCCTCGGCGTCAATCTGATCTATGGCGCGCTCTATCACCACCGCGATCCGGTACTGCTGCTGGAATCGCTGATGGACGGGCTGTATACCGATCTGCTCGAGATCGACATGATCGATTTCTCGGGACCCGCCTTTGCGCAGATCGACAACCGCCTCATGGCGCTGCGCCTGGTACAGAAGGGCCTTGCGCCGGCCGCCATGTTCACGGCCGACGGCCAGGTGGTACATCCTGCGGAGGCGTTGTACAAGAAGGCCGTGCTCATCGAGCGCAGCCGCTTTCGCCCGCCGACACACCTCAACATCAACATGCTCGAGTGCGCGCAGGCGCAGTTCGTCGCCGAACGCGAGGTGCAATCGACGGATGTCCTGGTGTTGTCGGAGATGACGCTGCACAACCTCATGGACGGCGGCGACATCGACGTGCAGGACTTTCTGCACCGCACCGAGATCCTCTGCGCCCTGGGCAAGAACGTGCTGATCTCGAACCTGGGCGAGTATTACCGGCTGGCCGCCTATCTGTTCCGCTACACCCAGAAGCCGATGGGCGTCGTCATGGGCATCCCGGCGCTACGCGAGGTATTCGACGAGAAATACTACGTCGGACTCGCCGGCGGTATCCTCGAATCGTTCGGCCGGTTGTTCAAGTACGATCTGCGGCTCTACGTCGGTCCCGCCCTCGGCGAGACGCCCGACAACCTGGTGACGGTGGAAAATTTCCAGCCGCCGGCGCATCTGCACCACCTGTATGCCTATCTTTACGGCAACGGCTTCATCAAAGGTCTGCAAGGCATCCGCCCTGAGCTGCTGACGATCTTCTCGCACGAAATCCTCGCCAAGATCCGCGCCGGGCGCACCGACTGGGAGGTCTGTGTGCCGTCCAAGGTCGCCGAGATGATCCGCGAGCGTCATCTGTTCGGTTGTAGCGATCGCTGCTGAACGCATCGATGCCTTTCAGTAAAGACCGTCACATGCCGGGGCCGGGCGACGCGGGTGGCGCGCGCCTGCAATCGGTGGACGGTCTGCGCGGCGTCGCCATCCTGCTGATGATCGTGTATCACTTCAGCTACGATCTAAGCTATTTCGGCTTCGCCCGATTCGACTTCTACGGCGACCCCTTCTGGCTGCACGCGCGCACGCTGATCCTCAGCCTGTTCCTGCTTCTGGTCGGCGTCAGCCTGGTGCTCGCCACGAGGTCGCGGCCCGAGTCGCGGCCGGCGCCACGGCGCTATCTGACCCGCCTCGGATTCCTCGTCGGCAGCGCGGCCATCATCAGCTTGTCCAGTTACCTGATGTTCGGTCCGCGCTGGATCTTCTTCGGCGTGCTGCATTTCATCGCGGTCGCGAGCGTCGTCGGCCTGCTGTTCGTACGCCGCCCGTGGCTCGCCTTCGGCCTGGGCGCGGCGCTGATACTGCTCGACCGCCTGTTTGCGCATCCCTGGTTCGACCAGCCCGCGTGGCAATGGTTTGGTCTGATGACGTACAAACCGCCGACCGAAGACTATGTCCCGTTCGTGCCCTGGTTCGGCGTGGTGCTGCTCGGGATCTTCGCCGGTCATTGGCTGCGCCGGCGACCGGGGGCGCTGTGGCAGTGGCGCAGCCGACGGCGGCCGGCGCGTCTCCTGGCCTTCGCCGGCCGTCACAGCTTATGGATCTATCTGCTGCACCAGCCGCTGTTACTCGGCCTGCTGTGGCTGGCAAAACGCGCCATCCAACCCTGATCTGCAACAACGTTGGTCCGGCCTCTCGTGAAGCTTGGACTACTCGTCCGTCACACAACCGTGCGATGCGTCTTTCACGTTCTTGATGAACTTATAGAGCGTGCCACGGCTGGCCACGTAGGGCGGCATCTCCCAGGCGGCACGGCGCTGTTTGAGTTCAGCGTCGGTCAGGTCGACGGTCAGCGTATTGGTCTCCGCATTGATGGTCACGAGATCGCCATTCTGGAGCAGGCCGATCGGACCGCCCTCCTGCGCCTCCGGAACGATGTGGCCGATGATGAATCCGTGCGAACCGCCGGAGAAGCGCCCGTCGGTCAGCAGCGCGACGTCTTTGCCGAGCCCGGCGCCCATGATCGCGGAGGTCGGGGTCAGCATTTCCGGCATGCCCGGCCCGCCTTTCGGCCCTTCGTAGCGGATCACGACGACGTCGCCCTTCTGGATCTCGCCATTCTCCAGACCCGCGAGCATGGCCTCCTCGCGATCGTACACGCGCGCCGGACCGGCAAAGTGCAGACCCTCCTTGCCGGTGATCTTGGCCACGGACCCGCCGGGCGCGAGGTTACCCTTGAGGATGCGGATATGGCCGCTTTCCTTGATCGGCCTGTCGATGGGATAGAAGACTTCCTGGCCGGGCGTCAGGCCGGGCAGATCGCGCAGGTTCTCGGCGACCGTCTTGCCGGTGACGGTCATGCAATCGCCCTCGAGCAGATCCTGTTCCAACAGGTACTTCATCACCGCCGGTGTGCCGCCCGCCTTGTGCAGATCCTCCATCACGTATTTGCCGGACGGCTTGAGATCGGCGAGGAACGGAATGCGATCGGACACCTTCTGGAAATCGTCGATGCTCAGGTTGACACCGACGGCACGCGCCATGGCCAGCAGATGCAGTACGGCGTTGGTGGAGCCGCCGGTCGCCATGACGATCACCATGGCGTTCTCGAAGGCGGCACGCGTCATGATGTCGCGCGGCTTGAGATCGAGCTCCAGAAGCCGCCGCATCGCTGCGCCGGTCGCGTGGCATTCGGCGATCTTGCCCGGCTCCACGGCCGGCATGGACGAACTGTAGGGCAGGCTCATGCCCATCGCCTCGATGGCAGTCGCCATGGTGTTCGCCGTGTACATTCCGCCACAGGCGCCGGCACCCGGGCAGGAGTGTTTGACGACATCTTCGCGCTGTTCTTCGCTGATCTTGTGCGCGATGAACTCGCCGTAGCTTTGGAAGGCCGAAACGATGT
>JBAYTM010000148.1:0-6044 GCA_041675685.1 Thiohalobacteraceae bacterium | reverse complement strand
GGCCGGCGTCGGCTTGCGGTGATGTGGGGCGCATTCGAGCCGGGGTTCGTACAGGTGCGGGCCGATATCTATCGCCTCGATCTCGAGCCGGACTTTGTCGCGCTCGAGCGGTCGATCGAGCAGAACCCGGCGATTACGCGTCTGGCGACCATCGAGCGTCTGAGTGCGGCGCGGCTGCTGTTGGCGCGTACACGGGGCCGGCCCGACCTGGATCTGAGCGCGGGCATACGGCATCTCAATGAATCGGACGATCTCGGCCTGGTGTTCGCGCTGCGCATGCCGCTCGGCAGCGCGGGACGGGCGAGTGCCTATATCAGCGAGGCCGAGGCCCTCGCTGCGCGCGAGCCGCTGTTGGCGAACGACCGTCGACTTGCACTGCGCGCGACGCTTTATGGGCTGCATCAGGAATTGCTGCATGCACGCGATCGGTTCGAAGCCTATCAAAGTCGCATCATCCCGGCCTCCGAGCAGGCGCTCGATGACTACAGCCGCGGCTACGACGCCGGCCGGTATTCGCTGCTGGAACTGGGTGCTGCGCAAGACGCGCTGCTGGAAGGGCGTATCGAGGCCTTGTCCGCCGCGGCGGATCATCATGCCGTGCGCATCGAGATCGACCGTCTGATCGGGGTGGCGCCCGCGTCACCGATCGATGCTACCTCTAACGGAGTGTCACAATGATTCGCACGTTGATTCAGAGCTTGCTGGCCGCCGGGATGTTGCTTTCGGCTGGCTGGTTGACGGACGTCTCGGCGGCTGACGACCATCATGGAACTGCCACGGCCGCGGCGACCGATGGGGACGCCGAGGCGGAAATCCCAAAAGGTCCACATGGCGGCAAACTATTCCAGCAGGATGGCTTCGCGATCGAACTGGTGCTCTACGAAACCGGTGTTCCGCCCGAGTTTCATGCCTACGCCTATCAGGACGCTGTGCCGTTGCCGCCGGACTCAGTTCAGCTCGAGGTCGAGTTGACGCGCATCGACGGTCGGCAGGATCTCATCAGCTTCCAACCGCTCAAAGACTTTCTGCGCGGCCGGGGGTTGGTCGCCGAACCGCACTCGTTCGATGTCACCATCGATGCGCGCCATGGCGGCCGCGCCTACCGCTGGACGTTCTCGAGCTACGAAGGCCGCACCGAAATTCCCGCCGAACTCGCGGCGGCCGCCGGCATAGAGACCGAGATCGCCGGCCCGGTCGTGATCAGCGAGACGCTGAACCTTACCGGTCGGATTCAGACCGACCCCGCGCGCCTGGCTCAGGTGCGCGCGCGTTTCCCGGGCGTCGTACAGGGCATCGAGGCGCGGCTGGGACAACAGGTGCGCGCCGGCGCGGTGCTGGCGCGGATTCAAAGCAACGAAAGCCTTCAGACCTATAGCCTGCAGGCGCCGATCGACGGCGTGATCCTGCGCCGCGACCTGCAGATGGGCATGATGACGGGCGACCAGCCGCTATTCGTGATCGTCGATCTTTCCCGAGTATGGGCGGAGCTCGACGTCTTCAGTCATGACCTCGACCGCGTTCAAGCGGGGCAGTCCGTGACGATCGCGACGCTCGACGGCGGGCGGCACGCCGGTCGCATCGACTGGGTGGCGCCGGTTGCCGCGCACCGAAGCCAGAGCGTGCTGGCGCGCGTGATTCTGGACAACCCCGAGGGGAGTTTACGCCCCGGGCAATTCGTTCGTGGGCAGGTCGCGGTCGCGGAGCACGCGGTCGGGCTCGCGGTACGCCGATCGGCCATCCAGCGCTTTCGCGATTTTCAGGTCGTGTTCGCCCGTTTCGGCGACTGGTACGAGGTGCGCATGTTGGAGCTGGGTCGGCAGAACGACGAATGGGCCGAAGTGCTCGACGGTCTCGAACCCGGCAGCGAGTACGTCACCGGTAACAGCTACCTGATCAAGGCCGACGTCGAGAAATCCGGCGCCAGTCACGACCACTGAGGGCGTCGCCATGCTGAACAGAATCGTGGCCGTCTCTCTGGCGCACCGCTGGCTGGTACTGGCGATCGTTGTGGTGCTGATGCTGTTGGGCGCCTACAACTTCGGCCGGCTGCCGATCGACGCGGTGCCGGATATCACCAACGTGCAGGTGCAGATCAATGCCGACGCACCCGGCTATTCGCCGTTGGAGACCGAGCAACGCATCACCTTTCCGATCGAAACCGCGATGGCGGGGCTACCGCGCCTTGCCGAGACGCGCTCCATCTCCCGCTATGGGCTATCGCAGGTGACGGTGGTATTCGAGGAAGGTACCGACATCTATTGGGCGCGTCAGCTCATCAACGAGCGGTTATCGGAGGTGAAACAGCGGCTGCCCGCCGACATCGAGCCAGCGATGGGGCCGATCGCCACCGGACTGGGCGAGATCTTCATGTATACGGTGACGGCCAACGACCCGGCCATCACACCGATGGATCTGCGTACTGTCCAGGACTGGATCGTGCGCCCGCAACTGCGGCAGACACCCGGCGTGGTGGAGGTCAACAGTATCGGTGGCTATACCAAGCAGTTTCATGTATTGCCGGATCCGGACCGCCTGCTGGCCCTGGAGATGACATTGCAGGACGTCATGGCGGCCTTGGCGCGCAACAATCTCAACACCGGAGCCGGTTACATCGAGCGCCACGGCGCACAGTACCTGATCCGTTCACCCGGTCAGCTGGCGGATATAGACGAGATCCGCGGCATCACGGTCGGCAAACGCAACGGCGTGCCGATTCGCCTCGACAGCCTGGCGGAGGTTGTACTGGGCCACGAATTGCGGACCGGGGCGGCCACCCAAGACGGCCGGGAAATCGTACTGGGTACGGTGTTCATGCTGGTCGGCGAGAACAGCCGCGTCGTCGCGCGCGCCGCGGCGGAACGCCTGGCGTCGATCGAGCCGTCGTTGCCGGAAGGCGTCGCACTGAATCCGCTCTACGACCGAACCACACTCGTCGACAAGACCATCGCCACCGTGCAGAAGAACCTCGCGGAGGGGGCGCTCCTGGTGATCGGCGTCTTGCTGTTGTTGCTCGGCAACTGGCGCGCCGCGCTGGTGACGGCGGCGGTGATCCCGGTGGCGATGCTGATGACCGTCACCGGCATGGTCGAGTCGCGGGTATCCGGAAATCTGATGAGTCTGGGTGCGCTGGATTTCGGTTTGATCGTCGACGGCGCAGTCATCATTGTCGAAAACTGTCTGTACCAGCTCGGTGCCTATCAACGCATGCACGGTTCCGTACCGCAACTGCAGGAACGGCTACGGATCGTGCGCGAGGCGACCATCGAAGTGATCCGACCGAGCGTCTTCGGCGTGCTCATCATTCTGATCGTCTACCTGCCGATCTTTGCGCTCAGCGGCGTTGAAGGAAAGATGTTCCATCCGATGGCCTTTACCGTGGTCACCGCGCTGCTGTCGGCGCTGGTGCTGTCGGTGACTGCCGTGCCGGCGGCGGTCGCGCTGTTCGTCAGCGGCAAGGTAAGGCACTCGGACAATGCGGTGATGCGCGGATTGCGCGGGTTTTACGAGCCGTTGTTGCGCCGCGCCTTGGTATGGCGCTGGCCCGTGGTGCTGACGGCGGTCGTATTGGTGCTGGCATCGGTCGTCCATGCAACGCGCATGGGTACCGAATTCGTACCCAGCCTCGACGAGGGCGATATGGCCGTGCATGCGTTGCGCATCCCCGGCACCAGCCTGAGCCAGGCGGTCGCCATGCAGGAGACCCTGGAGGCGCGGCTGCGGGAGTTGCCGGAGGTATCTCACGTATTCGCCAAGCTCGGCACCGCCGAAGTGGCCACCGATCCCATGCCGCCAAACGTCGCCGATACCTACGTGATCATGAAGCCGCGCGCGGAATGGCCGGATCCGGACAAGCCGAAGGCACAACTGGTCGCTGAAATGGAGTCCGCGGCGCGCAAGATCCCCGGGAACAATTATGAATTCACGCAGCCGATCCAGATGCGTTTCAACGAGCTCATCGCGGGGGTGCGGGCGGATCTGGCGGTGAAGGTGTACGGCGATGACTTCGAGACCCTGGTCGGGCTGGCCGAACGCATCGAGGCGGTGGTGGCGCAGGTTCCTGGCGCGGCGGACATCGGAGTCGAGCAGGTGACGGGGTTGCCGATGCTCAGCGTCGTACCCAGGCGCGACCGGCTCGCCGACTACGGTCTGGATATCGCCGATGTACAGGAAACCTTACGTATCGCGCTGAGCGGCGAAACCGTAGGCCAGGTGTTCGAAGGCGACCGACGCTTCGATCTGGTGGTGCGCCTGCCGGAGGACCTGCGGACCGATCTCGATGCACTGGGTCGACTGCCGGTCGTATTGCCACAGCAAGATGACCCCGAACCGGTCGGCGATGCCGATATGCTCGGCCTCGCGCGCAACCCGCCGCGCAGTGTTCCGTTGGCGGAGGTTGCCGATGTCGTCATCGGCGAGGGGCCCAACCAGATCAGCCGCGAGAACGGCAAGCGGCGTGTGGTGGTGACGGCGAACGTGCGCGATCGCGATCTCGGCAGCTTCGTAGCCGACGTGCAAGCCGCCGTACAGGAACGGGTCGATCTGCCGGCCGGATATTGGGTGGGTTACGGTGGCACCTTCGAACAACTCCTGTCGGCCAGCAAAAGACTGTCCGTCGTGGTGCCGTTGACGCTGCTCGTCATCTTCGGGCTGCTGTTCATGGCGTTCAATTCGGCCAAGGATGCCGCCCTGGTGTTCAGTGCCGTGCCTTTGGCCCTGACCGGCGGCATCGCCGCCCTCGCGCTGCGGGGTCTGCCCTTGTCGATCTCGGCCGCCGTCGGCTTCATCGCGTTATCCGGGGTCGCCGTATTGAACGGCGTCGTGATGTTGTCTTTCATTCGTGACTTGCGCGCGCAGGGTCTGGCGCTGGAGCCGGCCATTGTCCAAGGCGCGGTGCGGCGCTTGCGCCCCGTGCTGATGACGGCGCTGGTGGCGAGTCTGGGTTTCCTGCCCATGGCATTGAACGTCGGTACCGGCGCCGAGGTGCAGCGTCCCTTGGCCACGGTGGTCATAGGCGGAATCATTTCCTCGACCTTGCTCACCTTGCTGGTGCTGCCGGCACTGTATCGATTGGCGTACCGTGAACCGCGCGATGCATAGACCAGGGTGGTTTCAGCGGCGGGGCATTACTGCCACCAGAGCGACAGCTGTGGCACGTAGGTGACCAGCGCCAGCCACACCAGCATGATGGCGAGGAAGGGCAGGGTCGCGAGGAACAGCGACAGGATCGGCTTCTGGAAACGCTGGCTGGCGATGAACAGATTGATGCCGACCGGCGGGGTACAGTAACCGATCTCCAGATTGGCAAGCATGATGATGCCCAGGTGCACCGGATTGACGCCGAACTGGTAGGCGATCGGCAACAGCAAGGGCGTGAGCACCACGATGGCGGAAAAGATGTCCATCATGGCGCCGACGATCAGCAGGACGAGGTTGAGCAGCAGCAGGAACTTCAGCTGGCTGTCGATATTGTCGCGCATCCAGTCGAGCAGCAGCATCGGTACTTGAGCGTCGACCAGCAGGTTGGTGAGACCCATGGCCACGCCGAGAATGATCAGGATGCTGCCGATCAGCACGCTGGCTTCGCGCAGGATCGGCAACAGCTGCCGGCGCAGGGACAGGCTGTGGTGAATCAGCGTCTCGAGCAGTAATACATAGGCGGCCGTGCCGGCCGCCGCCTCGCCCACGGTGACGAAGCCGCCGAAGATTCCCCAGACCACACCGACCGGCAACAGAATGTCCCATATCCCAGCGCGCGCCGCGGCCAATAACGCGGCCGTATTGAAGGGTTGACGCGGGATGTCCTGACGCAGGCCGATGGCCATGCAATACAGCAGAATCAAACCGAGCAGCAGCAGACCGGGCACCGCGCCTGCGAGGAACAGATCGTCGATGTTCACGCCGGCGACGATGCCGTACAGCAGCACCGGCAGGCTGGGTGCGAACAACAGGCCGATGGAGCCGGATGAGGTCAACAGGCCGAGGCTGAAGCGTTCCCGGTAGCCGACACTCATCAACATGGGCAACAGCAGCCCGCCGAGCGCGAG
>JBAYTM010000147.1:0-6074 GCA_041675685.1 Thiohalobacteraceae bacterium | reverse complement strand
GAGAGGCGAGAGGCGAGAGGCGAGAGGCGAGAGGCGAGAGGCGAGAGGCGAGAGGCGAGAGGTGCGTTTGCGCTGGATCAAGCCGGTCCACCGTTTTGGGCTCAAACGGTTTTACTCGCATCTTGCATCTTGTATCTTGTCTCTCATACAAAAGGAGTTTGCCGATGCCCGATGTCCGTGGGAAATGGTGGTTGCCGCTATTGGCCTTTGCATTCAGCGGCGCGGCCTTGTCGGCCGAGTTGGCGACGCAAGCGGCGGTGCTTGAACAGATTCCGCAGGAACAGCGTTTCGAGGCGGTCATCGAGGCGGTCAATCGGGCGACGGTGTCGGCACAGACCTCCGGGCGTATCGAGGAAGTGCTGTTCGACGTCGACGACTATGTGGAGCGCGGCGCGGTTTTACTGCGCTTTCGTGCCGCTGAACAGACCGCGCGGTTGCAGCAGGCGCAGGCGAACCTCGAAGAGGCGGCGGCGCGACTGCGCGAGGCGCGGGCGGAACAGGCGCGCATCGCCAGCATTTATGCCAGACAGCTGGTTGCCAAAGCCGCCATGGACAAGGCGAATGCCGAGCTCAAGGCGGCCGAGGCGCGCCATGAGAGCGCGAATGCCCGTCTGGCCGAGGCGCAGGAACAGTTCGAACACACCGTGGTCCGCTCCCCGTATGCGGGCATTGTCGTCGAGCGGCATGTGGAGCCTGGCGAGGCCGCCAATCCCGGTCAGCCGCTGATGACCGGGGTGTCGTTGGAACAGCTGCGCGCTGTCGCAGCGGTGCCGCAACGTTACATCGGCATCGTTCGCGGTCTCACCGGGGCCAACGTCTACGCCGCCGACCGCACCCCTATCCCCAGCGCGAGCATTACCATATCGCCCTACGCCGATGCGGCCACGCACAGTTTTCGCGTGCGCGTGAATCTTCCGGCCGGTAACCATGGCCTGTATCCCGGGATGCTGGTCGAGGCGGGATTCGCGATCGGCGTCGCCGAGCAACTGCTGATCCCCCCCGAGGCGCTGGTCCAGCGCAGCGAAGTAACCGCGGTATACGTCGTTGCCGACGACGGTACCCTGCGGTTTCGCCAGGTAAGGGCGGGTCAGCCCTTGCCGGACGGCCGGATACCTGTTTTATCGGGCCTGGTCGCGGGTGAGCAGGTGGCGCTGGATCCCATTCAGGCCGGCAGGGTGCTCAAGCAACAGGCGACAGGCGCGGCTCCATGAGCGAGCCCTTGGGCATCTCCGGCAGTATCGCGCGCAAGTTCCTGCATTCGCAGATCACGCCGCTGCTCGCATTGGTGGGGTTCCTGCTCGGACTGTTCGCCGTCATGGTGACGCCGCGCGAAGAAGAGCCGCAGATCAACGTCACCTTCGCGAACGTTTTCATTCCATTCCCCGGCGCGACCGCCGTCGAGGTGGAACACCTGGTCACCACGCCGGCCGAACAGGTGTTGTCCGAGATCGAGGGGGTCAAACACATCTATTCAGTGTCCCGTCCGGGGATGGCCGTGCTCACCGTCGAATACCGGGTCGGCGAGGAACGCACCCAGGCGATCGTCCGCCTGTACAACGCCGTGTTCTCCAATCAGGACTGGTTGCCGCCGAACCTGGGAACGCTGACGCCCATCATCAAGCCCAAGGGCATCGACGACGTACCGATCGTCGCGGCGACCTTGTGGACGCGCTCGCCGGATGCGGGTGCGCTGGAGTTGCAACAGGTGGCGCACGCCATCGAGGCGGAGCTCAAACGCATACCGGGCACGCGCGAGATCTACAGCATCGGCGGTCCCGATCGCGTCGTACAGATCCTGTTGGACGCACAGAAGATGGCCGGCGCCAGTGTCACGCTGGAAGAACTGCGCGCCACCCTGACTGCCGCCAACCAGGTACGTGACGCCGGCGCGCTGGTCGCCGACAACCAGGAGATCCTGGTGCGGGCCGGCGACTTCTTGAGCCATGCGGAAGAAGTCGGCGAACTGGTCGTTGCCGTGCGCAACGGCATGCCCGTGTATCTGCAGGATGTCGCCGAGGTGCGGTACGGTGGCGGCATACCGGAGCGCTACGTATGGCATGGCAGCGGTCCGGCATCGTCGGATGCAACGGCGCAAGGCGAATTTCCCGCAGTCACCCTTGCTATCGGCAAGAAGCCCGGGACCAATGCCGTCGCTATTGCAGATCAGGTCATCACCCGGCTGGAGCAGTTGCGCGGGACGTTCATTCCGGACGGTGTGGAAGTCACCATCACGCGCAATTATGGCGAGACGGCCAACGACAAGGCCCAGACGCTGATCACCAAACTGGTATTCGCCACGGCGTCGGTGGTGTTGCTGGTGTTGCTCGCCCTGGGTTGGCGCGAGGCGGTGATCGTCGGGCTCGCCGTCATCATCACGCTCGCGATTACGTTGTTCGCCTCCTGGGCCTGGGGCTTCACGCTGAATCGCGTGTCGCTGTTCGCCCTGATCTTCTCCATCGGCATTCTGGTGGACGACGCGATCGTGGTGGTCGAAAACATTCATCGGCATATGCAGATGGGCGGCAAGACGTTGTCCGAATCCATCCCTTACGCGGTCGACGAGGTCGGCGGGCCAACCATCCTCGCGACCTTCACCGTCATCGCCGCGTTGGTGCCGATGGCCTTTGTCACCGGCCTGATGGGGCCGTACATGAGCCCGATCCCGATCAACGCCAGCATCGGCATGTTGATCTCGCTCGCCGTGGCCTTCGTGGTGACCCCCTGGTTGACCTTCAAGCTCATCAAACAGCATGCCGACGTATCGGCGGAGGCTGGGTATGAAGGCGTGCCGCCGCGGTTACTGAAGTTCTTCGAGCGGCGCGTGGGCCCCTTCCTCGGCGCCGCCGCGGGCGCACGCCGTCGGCGCGGTCTGGCCGGCGTGATGCTGGTTCTTATCCTGTTGTCGGTCGCGCTGGTCGGCGTGCAGTGGGTGGTGTTGAAGATGCTGCCGTTCGACAACAAGTCCGAATTTCAGATCCTGGTGGACATGCCCGAGGGCACGGCGCTGGAACGCACGGCGCAGGTGCTGGGCGAGCTGGGGCGGCACCTCCAGCAGGTACCCGAAGTACGCGATTATCAGGTTTATGCGGGCACCTCGGCGCCGATCAATTTCAACGGGCTGGTACGTCAATACTATCTGCGCAGCGGCGCGAACGTCGGCGACATCCAGGTGAATCTGGTCGATCGCCACGCGCGCGAGCGCAAGAGTCACGATGTCGCCCGCGCGGTACGCGAACCCCTGCAGGAGATCGGGCGTCGCTACGACGCCAATGTGAAAATCGTCGAGGTGCCGCCCGGGCCGCCGGTGTTGTCGCCGCTGGTCGCGGAGGTCTACGGTCTGGATTACGCGGGCCAGATCCGCGTCGCGAAAGAGTTGCGCACACTGTTCGAGTCGACGCCGGACATCATCGACGTGGACGACAGTGTCGAGACGCCCGCGCCGCAGTTGCACGTGCATGTCGACCGGGCGCGCGCCAATCTCCTCGGCGTCTCCCAGGCGACGATCGTCGACGCCATCGCGACGGCCCTGGGCGGTAGCGACGTTGCCTATCTGCACGCCGCCGGCGCGAAGTATCCGATACCCTTGCGGCTGGAGTTTCCGGCGGCCGAGAAGGACCGCCTGGAACGGTTGTTCGCGCTCAAGTTCAGCGGTCGCGATGGACGTCAGGTGGCGCTTGCGGACCTGGTGACGGTGGAGGAGGCCAGGCGCGAACACGCCATCCACCACAAGGATCTGCTGCCGATGGTCATGGTGACCGGTGACATGGCCGGCGAGTTGGACAGCCCGCTATATGGCATGTTCCGCATGGTCGATGCGCTCAAGGATGAAACCCTGCCTGCGGCCGGTCCGGGACTCGAACAATTTTTCGTGGACCAGCCCGACAACCCGTATCAGTACGCCATCAAGTGGGACGGGGAGTGGCAAGTCACGTACGAGACCTTCCGCGATATGGGTATCGCCTATTCGGCCGGCCTGATTCTGATCTACCTGCTGGTGGTCGCGCAGTTCCGCTCTTATCTGGTGCCGCTGATCATCATGGCGCCGATCCCCCTGACGGTCATTGGTGTGCTGCCCGGACACGCGCTGCTCGATGCGCCGTTCACGGCGACCTCCATGATCGGCATGATCGCCTTGGCCGGTATCATCGTGCGCAATTCGATCTTGCTGGTGGACTTCATCAACGCCGAGGTGGCGCGTGGCGTACCGTTCCAGGCGGCCGTGCTGCGCTCCGGCGCCGTGCGCGCCAAGCCCATCGTGCTGACCGGACTGGCCGCCATGCTCGGTGCGCTGTTCATTCTCGACGACCCGATCTTCAGTGGCCTGGCGATCGCGCTGATCTTCGGCATTCTGGTGTCCACGGTGTTGACCCTGTTGGTCATCCCGGTCATGTACTACGCCTTCTATTGGAAACGCCTGGAACGGCCGGTCGTGGATGCAGCCACTCCGCAAACGCCCGCATAACCACATTAGAATATTTTATGTTGGTCCGTGAAGCTGGTAGCATTGGCGCCCAGCTACCAGCTGCCGCGTGCGCTGCAACGCGGCTTATCCCACGGAAAAAGAGAAGTATATGGCTGACCGCAGACTCCAGGTATTCCACACGGTCGCTCGCCTGTTGAGCTTTACCAAGGCCGCTGAAACCCTGCACATGACGCAGCCGGCCGTCACCTTTCAGGTGCGCCAGCTCGAGGAGCACTTCAATACCCGGCTGTTCGACCGTACCCACAACCGCATCAGCCTGACCGAGGCCGGTCAGCGCGTGTACCAATACGCGGACCGCATCTTCGATCTGTATGGCGACATGGAAAACGCCGTTCGCGAAATGACCGGCGACATCAGCGGCGTGGTCATGATCGGCGCCAGCACCACCATTGCCGAATACATGCTGCCGGCCCTGCTGGGCGATTTCCGCCAGAAATACCCGGAAGTGAACGTACGCCTCAAGGTCTCCAACACCGACGGTATCGTCTCCATGGTGGAGAACAACGTCATAGATCTGGGCGTGGTCGAGGCGCCGGTGCTGAACAAGAATCTGGTGGTCGACGTCTGCCGCATGGATCAGTTGGTCGCCATCGTGCCCAAGAATCACGTGCTGGCCAATCAGAAAAAGGTCCGGCTCGGCGAACTGCTCAAGCATCCCTACATCTGCCGCGAAGAAGGTTCCGGCACGCGCGAAGTGATCGCGGAGTACCTGACGACCTGCGGCATCAACATGAACGAGGTTTCCATCTGCATGGAACTCGGCAGCCCCGAGGCCGTGAAGGGCGCGGTGGAGGCGGGTATGGGCGTGTCGATCGTCTCGCGCGCGACCATCAACAAGGAATTGCAGCTGAATACGCTGGTGGCGCTGACGCTCGACCCCAACCTGGAGCGGCCGTTCTCCTTCGTGCATCAGAAACAGAAGTTCCGCCATCGGGCCATGGACGAACTGCTGGAGTTCGCCCAGAACTATTGCGCCGAGCAGCGCTGATCCGATGCCGACACTGGACGAACAATTGCTCGGACTGTTTCGCGATCTGCCGGCGACGGAACAGGCGCAGCTGCTGGCATTCGCGGAGTTTCTGCACAGCCGTGCCGGTGGTCGACCGCGTCCGCCGGCGGCGCGCGAGCCGGTGATCATCCCCGAGCCCGAACCGATCCCGCGACCGGAACAGGAGTCCGTCGTCAAGGCGGTGAAGCGTCTGGCGCAGACCTATCCCATGCTGGACAAGAGCAAGATGCTCAACGAGACCTCGGCCTTGGTGACGCAGCACATCATCCAGGGGCGCGACGCGATCGAGGTCATCGACGAACTGGAAGTCGTTTTCCAGCGACATTACGACGAGCTGAAATCCAATCAGGATTGAGCGGGATAGGTTTCCACTCTTCTGAAATTTTCTTCTATCTTAAGGATGCAGCCGGCACGCCTTCCTTGATTTATGCCGACATCCAACACCCGGCGCATTACGAACTGCATTCCAACGTGTCCCCATTTTAGGGTTGCGAGGCGCGCATAGCGTCGCAGGGCTCCGGTGCTTTTCTTCCGGAATCCTGGGGTAAAGCGACTCTCCCCTGCGCAGAACAATAGCTTGGG
>JBAYTM010000146.1:0-6118 GCA_041675685.1 Thiohalobacteraceae bacterium | reverse complement strand
GTGGTCATGGTCCTTATCCCGATCGTCCGCCGACTGGCGCGCACGGTCGGTATCCCGGCGACCCGTTTGCTGATCCCCTTATCCTATTTGTCGATCCTCGGAGGCACACTGACGCTGATCGGCACGTCGACCAATCTGTTGGTCGATGGCGTCGCGCGTGCGAATGGTCAGCCTGGCTTCGGCATCTTCGACATCACCGCAGTCGGGGCGGTCGCCATGGCGGCGGGCGTTATCATGATGCTGGTCCTTGGTCCGCCCCTGCTGCCCGCTCGTCCCGATAATGATATCGCCGACCGGCACCGTCTGGAATATCTTACCGAGCTGAGCCTGTCCGAACGATCACCCGGCAAGATGCGGACAATTGCCGACCTGTCCTTTCTGAGGCGGGATGCCGTCCGGCTGATTGCGGTGCGGCGCGGTGGCGCATTGCTGCGTGAGTTGCAGCCTGACATGCCCATAGAACGCGGCGACCGGTTTGTCGTTGCGGCCTCAGCGGATGAATTGGACAGTCTGGCGCGCAGCCATTCCGTCATTGTCGGTTTGCAGAATGTCGGCCAATCGATCCGGCTCGCCGAAGATGAGCGATCGGATGACGTTCGGCTGGTCGGCCTCACCGTCGCGCCGTCGCACCCCGCAATCGGCGGCCGGTTGGATCATATTCCCTTTCTCTCGAACTTGCCTGCGCGCATACTCGGAATCGGGCGGGCACGGCATATGCCAGGCCCGGATCTTGGTAGCGTGCGCTTGCGGGCGGCCGACAGCCTGCTGGTGGCCGCGGAGGCGCCTGCTATCGCCGGTCTGCACGGTAACACGCATCTCATCGCCGAGGACACGAGCCATGTCCGGCGCTTCCGCCGCCATCGGGCGCCGATCGCGGTCCTCACGCTTGCGGGCGTTATCATGCTCGCCGCGGCGTCCGTCGCGCCGATCCTCTCGCTTGCCCTTATCGGGGTCGGCATCGTTCTCGTCACCGGCTGCATCGACCCTGCGGAGGCGTGGGAATCGATCGATGGCAGTGTTCTGGTGCTGATTTTCGCGATGCTCGCCATCGGCAGCGGGCTGGAAGCCGTCGGGACCATAAACCTGGTTGTGGCCGCCGTGTCCCCATGGCTGGGTGGCCTGGCCCCGTTTGTGTTGATCGTGATGCTCTATTTTCTAACGTCGCTGCTTACCGAGACGGTCACCAACAATGCGGTCGCGGTCATCATGACTCCGATCGCCATTGCCCTGGCGCAGGTGACCCACCAGGATCCTCGGGCCATGATCGTCACCGTCATGTTCGCCGCATCGGCCAGTTTTGCCACCCCGATCGGCTATCAGACGAATACGATGGTCTACGCCGCTGCCGATAACCGGTTTTCGGATTTCTTGAAGTTCGGTGTGCCGATGAATCTAGCAGTTGGCATGGCAACTTGCATCGCAATTAACTGCTTTATTTAGCATTATTAAAATTCATTTTTAATGAAATTAATTATTGTGAAAATATCCATGTTTTCACAATAATATGGAATATTCTATTCATTGGAAACGACTGCTATTTTCAGCGAAAAACGTCCTGCCCATTCACATGTTGAACGAGATTTATGGAGGGCTGTCCGCATAGCCAACATTCCGAGTCCTGATGCAGACGTTCCTCATCGTTTGCGTGGAGCAACAGCACACGGTCCGGGTATCAGTTTCGACAAAAAGCCGCGCTCACCTGTTCAGCTCGCCAGCCTGCCCATGAAAAAGAACCACTTTGTTGATAATAACTTAACCTAGGGTCAGGACCCATTGATTTGCGGTAGCGATTATGATTCAGGCGGCCACGAAGGAGCCTGAGTTTGAGTGATTTATTCTGGCTGACGGACGAGCAGATGGCGCGTCTTCAGCCCTATTTCCCAAAGAGTCATGGCCGCGAGCGCGTTGATGACCGGCGGGTTTTGAGCGGGATCATCTTCGTCAACCGCAACGGGCTGAGGTGGCGCGATGCGCCCAGAGAATATGGCCCTGCAAAGACGCTCTATAATCGCTGGAAACGGTGGAGCGACAAGGGCATCTTCATCCGCATGATGGAAGGCCTGGCGACACCGCAGGCTCCTGATCGCAAGACGATTATGATCGATGCGACCTATCTCAAAGCGCACCGCACGGCGTCCAGCCTGCGGGTAAAAAAGGGGGGCCGGGACGTCTGATCGGCCGGACGAAAGGCAGCATGAACACCAAGCTGCATGCCGTGACCGATGCGAACCGCCGTCCGATCAGCTTCTTCATGACCGCCGGGCAGGTCAGCGATTATACTGGTGCAGCCGCTTTGCTCGACAGTCTGCCCAAAGCCCAATGGATGCTCGCCGACCGAGGCTATGATGCCGACTGGTTCCGCGACGCCCTGCAGGAAAAGGGGATCACGCCCTGCATCCCGGGCCGGAAAATCCGGAACAAGACCGTCAAATATGACAAGCGCCGCTACAAACGCCGCAATCGCATCGAGATCATGTTCGGACGCCTGAAGGACTGGCGGCGTGTCGCAACCCGCTACGACCGGTGCCCGAAGGCCTTCTTCTCCGCCGTCGCTCTCGCCGCCACCGTCATCTTCTGGCTCTGATCAATGAGTCCTGACCCTAGTAGGAGCGGCGATTCATATTTATCGCTTTCGTCCTGCTTCGGGCACCAAAACCGCCGTGGCTACTACGCCACACTACGCTAGCATCGTCGTGCGCCGCCGTTGGCTGCCCGGCGTACACCAGCCCGGCGCTCGATAGCGCAGGCCCGCGTCGTATAGTCGTGGGATTTACGAGAAGCGGCGCTTTGATCAGGTACTGCGATGATATCCTAATGCGCGGCTTCGGTTGCGCGAACTTCTGTCATGAGGCCGTAATAGCGAAAACCTAGGCGCGCTTCCCAAGCTTGGTCGTTCCAGCCGGGGGATAGAATGCGTTCCAATCATCGTGGCGTTTCATGGCGTTTTGCAGCAATCGCACCAGTCTCAGCAGTAGGGATAGCGCTTTCCACCGGCGCCATTGCTCAAGACGCCTCAGGGACCCCGGAATCGAGTGGCGACAGTGCTGAGATTCTCGTCACCGGCTCCCGTGCTTCCCGCCAGGCCGCTATCGAGCGGAAGCGGGAAGCTCCCACGATCCGTGATGTCATCGCCTCGGACGGCATCGGCAAGCTTCCTGACTACAACACCGCTGAAGCGCTTCAGCGCCTGCCGGGCGTCTCCGTCGAGATCGACCAGGGCGAGCCGCGCTATGTCGTGATCCGCGGCGTCGACCCCAACCTCAACCAGGTGACGATCGACGGGAACCTCGTCGGCGTGCCGGAGGCGGAAGGCCGCCGCGTCTCACTCGACACGATCCCCTCCGACCTCGTCGCCGCGATCGAGATCGTCAAGGCGGTGACGCCCGATTATGACGCCAACGCGGTGGGGGGAAGCATCAACATCATCACGCGCTCCGCGTTCGATCAGCCGGAGGATCTCGGGCAGATTAGCGCTCGCGGTTCGTACAACGATCGAGCCGACAAGCTCGGGTTCGGCGTCAGCGGCGTATTCACCAAGCGCTTCGGCGCCGACGACACCTTCGGCGTGGCGGTCGGCGCCAGCTACTTCAAACGCTTCCTGGATACGCAGCTCGCCGAGTTCGACTGGCAGGAACAGGGCGGCGCGCTGATCCCCGAAGCCTATCGCTTCTATGATTACCGCATCATGCGCAAGCGGATCGGCGGCATCCTCAACCTCGAATGGCGACCGGACAACGAAACCCGCGTCTATGTACGCAACATCTACAACGAGTTCACCGATCACGAAGAGCGCGACCAGATAGAGCAGACGATCCTGGGCGCGGCGACGGTCGTTTCGCCGGCCGAGGTCCGGTACGCGCGGGGGCGCGCCGGGCGCGAGTATCGGCAGAACAACCAGACGCAGAAGCTGTTCAACATTTCACCGGGCGCGGATTTCCGCCTGGGCACGATCGAGGTCGGGCTCAACTATACGTACGCCCATGCCGAAGAGCACACGCCGGTGCGCGACGACATCGAGTTCCGGTCGGCCAGCATCATCGACACGACGCTCGACTTGTCGGAGCGGCTGCCCAAGGTCGCCGGGCTCGACCCGCGGCTGCTCGACCAGGCGACGTTCCCCCTCCGCAACATGCGCTTGCGGACCGAGAAGATTGATGAGGACCTCCACGCCGCTCGCGCCGACCTGACCTATCGCTTCGAAGGGTCCGCCGAGGGATTCATTAAGGTCGGAGGCAAATATACCGATCGCAAGAAAACGCGCGACAGCCAGCGCTTCCAGTTCGAACCCGTCGGAACCGCGCTGACGCTCGCCAGCATGGGCGCGGAATTGGCCGGTCCGAAGAACTTCTTCGGAGGACGTTACACTTTCGGGCCGGCAATGGATTACCGCGCCCTGCTCGACTACCTCGGGGGCAATCCCGCGAGGTTCAAGAGCAACCTCACCGCCGACGTGACCAATGCCTACAATCTCGACTATGACATCTCGGAGCGGATCTACGCCGCCTATGCGATGGGACAGGTCGAAATGGGGCAGCTTACCGTCGCGGGCGGCGTCCGAATGGAGAAAACCGACGGCCGCTACGGCGCCTTCGCGGTGCGCGACGCGGACGGCGACGGTACGCTGACCGCCTCCGACGTCCGGCCGCTAAGCTTCGACAACGACTATACCGACGTGCTGCCCAGCTTGCATGTCACCTACCGGCCCGCCGACAAGGTGATGGTCAGGGCGGCATGGACCAACACTCTCGGCCGTCCCAACTACGACGCCGTGGTCCCGACCTTCTCCGAGGACGGCGGCGAAGGCAGCGCCGGCAATCCCGACCTCAAGCCCTACAAGGCGATGGGGCTCGATCTCTCGGTCGAATATTATCCCGACCGCGACAGCCTGTTCTCCGCCGGCATTTTCTATCGCGACATCAAGAACCCGATCTTCACGCGGACGCTGCTCAACACCGAGTTCGCCGGCATCCCCCTCACCGAACTGTCGCAGCCCTTCAACGCGACCAGCGCCCATATCCTGGGGATCGAGGCCAATGCGCAGTATCGCTTCTCCTTCCTGCCCGCCCCGCTCGACGGGTTCGGCTTCTCGGCGAACCTCACCTATACCACCTCGAAGATGAAGGTTCCGGGCCGCGAGGGAGAAAAGATCGGATTCTTCCGGCAGCCCGACTGGATCGCCAACGCCGCCCTGTTCTACGAAAAGGGACCGTTCGAGGCGCGTGTCGCGCTGAATTTCCAGGATGATTTCCTGACCGGCGTGGGCGCCGACGCAGTGGGAGACACGTTCACCCGCGGCCGCACCGTCATCGACGCCCGCGCCGGCTATCGGATCAGCGAAGGGATCGAGATCTTCGGGTCGATCGCCAACATCAACGACGCCGCCCTGATCGATCTGCAGACGGCGGACCGGCGCTTCGCCGGCAAGGAAATCTACTCTTTCACTGCCGACTTCGGCGTCAACGTGCGTTTCTGAGCGCAGCGGAGGGCGGGAGCGGTTCGTTGCAGCAAATCATGACGCGACAATCCCGGCGCTCCGTCCTCAAGGGCGGAGCGCTGCTGGCCGGGACGATCCTGATTCCCGCCGCGCGATCGGCCGAGCCGGTCTTGGCGCGTCTCGGTTCCTATCCGTTCACCCTCGGCGTGGCGTCGGGCGAACCGGCGCCGGACGGCTTCGTCATCTGGACCCGGCTGGCCCCGCATCTGCTCGAACCTGACGGCGGGATGCCGCCGCTTCCCTTCGAGGTTGACTGGCAAGTCGCCGGGGACCCCGGCTTTGCGAAGGTCGTCCGCTCCGGGCAGGCGCTCGCCGTGCCGGAATGGGGGCACTCGGTCCATGTGGACGTCACGGGACTGCGCCCTAGCCGTCCCTATTGGTATCGGTTCCGCGCCGGCGGGGAGATCAGCCCCGCCGGACGTTCGCGGACCACGCCGCCGCCCGGCGCGGCGGTCGACCGGCTGCGCGCCTGCTTCGCGTCCTGCCAGAAATATGAGGCCGGATACTATGCCGCCTACCGGCATATGGTCGCCGACGACCCGGACCTCGTGCTGTTCCTGGGCGACTATATCTACGAAGGCGTGCCGGGCAGCCGCGACAATGTACGCCTGCACCTTAATCCCG
>JBAYTM010000145.1:0-6127 GCA_041675685.1 Thiohalobacteraceae bacterium | reverse complement strand
GCGATGCGTGGCGGCGCATCGGCCGCCGGTGGCGCCGCCGCCGCCTACAGCCTCGGCTCGCTCGGTCAGTCTGGCGCCGCAGGAGTCGCCTCGGGCCTCGGCGGTGTCGCCCGCGCCGCTGGCGCTGCAACGGTCTCGCCGTTGAAGCGTGCGACCTCGCGTGCGGCCGAAAGCATGAAGTCCAGCTTCTCGGACGGCGCGAAGGCAGGCTTCGGCGCCACCGGCGGCACATCGACGATGGGCACCATCGGCGGCTCCGCCGATGCGTCCGGTTCCTCTCCCGCCTCGGCGTCTCGAGACGGCCCGCCTGATTGGGCCAAGCGCATGCAGCGCCATCGTTCTCTCGGACACGGCGCCACCCTCGCAGCACATGCCGTTCGCTCAGGCGACAGCCACGGCGGGGGCTCCTCCATCAATCTTTCTGAAAGTGACCGCTCATGAGCGTTTTCAAGCGACCCGCCGCCCACTATGGCAAGACACCCGAACCCGTCACGCCCTATCAGAAGGCCGCGCAAGTCTGGGACGAGCGCATCGGCTCGGCCCGTGTCCAGGCCAAGAACTGGCGCTATATGGCCTTCGGGTCATTGATCCTCTCGGCCGGCTTTGCCGCCGCATTGGTTTGGCAGTCCGCACGCGGAACGGTCGTGCCTTGGGTTGTTCAGGTCGACCGCCTGGGCCAGGCCCAATCCGTCGCTCCCGCGACTGCCGACTATCGCCCTTCCGATCCCCAGATCGCCTGGCATCTTGGTCGCTTCATCGAACAGGTCCGCTCCATTCCGGCCGACGCGATCATCGTCCGGCAGAATTGGCTGCGAGCCTATGAATGGACGACCGATCGCGGCGCGGCGGCTCTCAACGACTACGCTCGCGCCAACGACCCCTTCACCAAAGTCGGCCGCCGCCAGGTCGCCGTCGAGGTCTCCAGCGTCATCCGCGCCTCTCCGGACTCGTTCCGCGTCGCTTGGACGGAAAGACACTACGAGAATGGCCAGCTTGCCGTGACCGAACGCTGGACCGCGATCCTGACCATTGTGATCCAGACGCCGCGCGACGCGGACCGTCTGCGCGCCAATCCGCTGGGGATTTACGTCAATGCAATTTCCTGGTCGCGGGAGATGACGCCATGAACCCGTCTTTCCGCAGGTCCGCGTTTCCTGTTTTCCGTAAATCCGCCTTTGCGGCTGCCCTGCTGTCCGCAACCGTCCTCGCCGGTTGCGCCACCGCGCCGAAACCGCCGCAGATCAGCTACGATAGCACTGTTCCACCACTTCCGTCGGTCCCGGCAGTCATCACGGATCAGCGGCCACGTCCGCTGCATACGCCTCCGGCCTGGATCCCGGCCCGGGGCGGCAATTCCGCGAGCACGCCGACCGCGCGCGTCGAGAACGCCAACGCCGCCGCGCGTGTCGAGCCGCGGCGAGACGGCTATTACAACTCCATCCAGATCTATCCCTGGAGTGAAGGGGCCCTCTATCAGGTCTATGCCGCGCCCGGGCAGATCACGAATATCGCGCTTGAGCCGGGCGAAAACCTGACCGGAGCAGGTCCGATCGCCGCCGGTGACACGGCCAGGTGGATTATCGGCGACACCGAAAGCGGCTCGGGCGTGACCCGCCGCGTCCATGTGCTCGTGAAGCCGACCAGGACCGACATCACGACCAATCTCGTCATCACGACCGATCGGCGCGTCTACATGATCGAACTGCGCGCGGGCACGAACCCCTATATGCCCGCCGTGGCATGGGCCTATCCCGAGCCCCCAGCCAGCCAACGCGCCAACGTCCCGGCGAGGCCCGTCGTTCCTGCCGCGACTGCGCGCAACTATCGCTATGGCCTGACGGGCGATACGCCCCCATGGCGTCCGGTCTCGGTCTATGACGATGGGCGGCGCGTCTACGTCGAATTCCCGCGCGGCATCGTCCAGGGCGAGATGCCGCCGATCTTCGTCATCGGCTCCGACGGCGAGCCGCAAATCGTCAACAGCCGCATCTACCAGAACATCCTGATCGTCGATCGCATCTTTGGTGCAGCCGAACTGCGTCTCGGAAGCGGCGATCGTCAGCAGACCGTCAGGATCGTCCGTACTGACGGGAGGCCCGCATCATGATCGACAACGACACCAACAACCAACAGCCGGAGAATCTCTCGGCGACGCCGGCCGAGTCCGTCGCGCCTATGCGCTTGCGTGCCGAGCCGCCCCGCGTCACACGCCTGTCCCGCAAGGTCCTGGCGACCGCGAGCGTCGTCGTCAGCATCGGCATTGGCGGCGCGCTCATCTACGCCCTTCAAACCAGGGATGGCGGCGGCAACAACGAGGAACTCTATTCGACTGAGAACCGTTCGACGGCCGATGGTCTGGCCGGGCTGCCCCGCGACTATACCGGCCCTGTTCTCGGGCCGGCGCTGCCTGGCGACCTCGGACGCTCAATCCTCGACGCGCAGAATCGCGGCCAGCCGGTCGTTCCTCCCACGATGTCCGCGCCGCAGGTCGATCCGGAAGAGCAGCGTCGTCTCGCGGAGATCGAGGCGGCTCGCACCAGCCGTGTCTTCTTCCAGAATGGTCCTACCGCGGCTACCGCCCCCGCAGGCCTCGGCACACCGGGTCTGCCGGGCCTCGGCGCCGGAGTGCAGCCGGGCGTCGCCACGGCCCAGGATCGTCAACTGGCCTTCCTCAACGCGCCCGTTGACCGGCGCACGGTGGCAGGCGACCGGGTCATGGCGCCGGCATCACCCTATGTCCTTCAAGCTGGCTCGGTTATCTCGGCCGCGCTCATCACAGGCATCCGGTCCGACCTCCCTGGGCAGATCACGGCCCAAGTGACCGAGAATATCTACGATAGCCCGACGGGTCGCATCCTTATCGTGCCGCAAGGCACACGACTCGTCGGCCAGTATGACAACAGTGTTCAATTCGGCCAGAAGCGCGTCCTGCTCGTCTGGAGCCGCCTGATCTTCCCCAATGGACGATCCATCGTGCTCGAACGCCAGCCCGGAGCTGATCCGCAGGGCCATGCCGGCCTGCAGGACGGCGTGGACTATCACTGGTGGGATCTCGCCAAGGCCGCCGGCCTCTCGACCTTGCTGGCCGTTGGCGCGGAACTTGCGGTCAGCGACGAAAACCGCCTCATGCGCGCAATTCGCGATGGCGGCCAGGACACCATCCACGAAGCCGGCCAGCAGATCGTCCGTCGACAACTCCAAGTGACGCCGACCTTGACGATCAGGCCGGGATTCCCGGTGCGTGTCATCGTCACCCGCGATCTCGTTCTCGAACCTTATGGAGGCTGATGTGAGTAAGTTGAAGCTAGGTCCGATCGTCGACGAGAAGCCGGTAAAGACAACCGTGGAGCTGCCGGCGACGCTGCACCGCGATCTGGTCGCCTATGCCGATGCTCTGGCCCGTGAAACGGGCCAGCCAATCACCGAACCGACGAAGCTGATTGTACCGATGCTCGAACGCTTCATTGCAACCGATCGGGGCTTTGCGAAGGCACGGCGTTCACATCAATCGGCATCGCCGGAGGCGTGACAGCGTCTGCTTCACGCAGGCCGGACATTGAGCGGGCGAGATCAAGAAGCTGTCCTAGGGCCGGATTGTCGTTCTTCGGAGACCAAACGGCACTAAAGGGTAGAACCTCGCCGACAATCGGCCGATAGGCGAGACCCGGAAAGTGTGCGGCCGTCATTGCCTCACTGACGACCGTCAAACCACGCTTCAAGGCCACGAGCGGCAGAAGGTTTTCCCTGCCGATCTGGTGCACGCTAATCTGAGGATGATAGCCGAACGCGGCGAGGCGCTGTACCAGATAGTCATGGATCTCCTGGCCCGGACCTGCCTCATTGATGATGAAGTTCTCATCTGCCAGGTGCTGCCACTCCAACTCGTCGCGACCCGCCAAGAGGTGATCGACAGGAAGCACAGCGAATACGCGCTCCGACCATAGCGGAAGTGTTTCGCAGTCGCGCCAATTCCGCTCTCCTGTCAGGAACGCGGCGTCCAGCTGCATTCGACGAATTGCTGAGGCTTGATCCGCAGGGTTGTCTTCAATCAGGTCGATCTGAACCTTCGGATGGCAATCGGCATAGAGACCGAGCAGCTCCGCGAGGAAACCCGACGCGATTGACGAGTAGATGCCGATTTTGATCCGACCAAAGTCCGAGCGCTTGATCGAGGCGATTTCCTCGGCGCCATCTTCAAAGTTCCGCAAAATCTGACGTGCACGGCGAAGAAAACGCTGCCCCGCGAAGGTCAAACACACGCCTCCGCTATGGCGAAGAAACAATGTCGTACCCAGCCGATGTTCGAGATCACGGATGCGGCGACTAATCGCGGAGTGTTGAATCCTAGTATCGGCGCTGGCTTTGCGGAAGCTGCCATGCTCCGCGGCCGACACGAAATAACGAAGATGCCGAAGCTCTATGGTACGCGTTCTTTCCGCAGCCATCGTTACACACCCGCCCGTTCCCTGTTTTGGGCCGTTGGCACCTGCTGCCCAATACAGTGAGTTACCAAGCAAACTCGCACGACTCGGCTCGACAGCGATTGCCAAAGGCCTGATTGGGAGCGCCGCTGCATATCTACTTACCCCCGGTGACTGCTCTTTTGCGTCTCAGCGCCTAAGCAAGTTCCTAATTCGGCATAAGATCATTCGCTGGTTGATTGCGCTGCATTTGAGGTGCCGCCGTTTACGCTTGATGGGAGCCCGACCTTTCCGCTCGCGGAGGTTTTTCACCGACGAGGCGGGCGCGTGCGACCTTGACTTGGGCGGCCAACTCGAAGCGGCGCCCGGCAACGCCGCGATGCAGATATAGGCTGTTGTCCTCGCCCGGCTTCTGACCCGACACCATGAGCATGTTCTGCTCCTGCGTGATCGTCAGCTTGTCCTGTGAGACGCCGGCCACCGCGATGGTGGTGCGGTAGTCGTCCTCGCCAAGCCCGGCGATAACATAAGGAGGCCAGTTGTCGATACTCCCGGCGCGCTCGCAGCTTTGAGCGCATTCAACATTCGGTCGTAGCCGATGCTCGACCGGAACAGGGGCGAAAAGCCAAAAATAGTTCTCATAGGAGGCCCTCATACTGGCTGCTCAACTAGAATAGAATAAGCGGCATGCTCCGACTTGGCGCCGCGCAGCACTTTCATGACCCGCTCATCGCGCATCTTACGGGCGACTGCCGCGAGAATCTTCAGATACTCGTTGCTGCCTTCGGGGGCCGACAGAAGCAGAAAGACAACGTCGACCGGAAGGTCGTCCACCGCCTCGAAATCGATCGGTTTCTTCAGCACCATCAGCGCGGCGAATGATGTCCGGAGTCCGGGTACAGGCGCATGCGGCATGGCGACGCCATGGCCGATGCCGGTCGAGCCGAGACGCTCGCGTCCCAGCAAGGCTGTATGGATCGCTTCCTCGGTCAACCCTGTGCGAGCGGCGGCATGCGCCGCCAGCTTTTTGATCAGGACGGCTTTCGTGGAGATGGATAGATCAAGGATCACGTCCTCTGGTGCGATGGCAGATGACAGGTTCATAAGAGTACTCACGTTAAAGTCGCCCGCTTCCAGGCGAGCATGCGCGGTCACTGCTCCTGTTCACGGAGGCGGTAACCGACACCTGTTTCAGTCAGGATGTATTGCGGCTGATCGGGCGTGGCCTCTATCTTCTGCCGCAACTGGCGGACATAGACCCGCAGATATTGGACATCGGTCGAGCCGCCCCACACATGCTTGAGGATGTGCTGGTGCGTGATGACCTTGCCCGCGTGCTGCACGAGGACGCGCAGGATTTCGTATTCCTTGGGTGAGAGCTTCACCTCCTTGTCTGCGACCTTGACGATCCGCTTCACTAGGTCGACCGAGAGATCGCCGACCTGGAATATCGGGCGTTCGCCCTGTTGCTGAAGCTTGTGCCTCAGCGCCACCCGAATGCGCGCCGCCAGCTCGCGCATCCCGAATGGTTTGGTGAGATAATCGTCGGCGCCCAGTTCCAGCGCCTTTACAATGCCCGTTTCATCGGTCCGGCTGGAGAGGACGACTATCGGCAGCTCGATAAGTTCGGCACGCCACCTCTCAAGAAGGTCATGTCCTGAGATATCTGGCAGCCCAAGATCGAGCAGGATCAGATCGGGCTTCTC
>JBAYTM010000144.1:0-6145 GCA_041675685.1 Thiohalobacteraceae bacterium | reverse complement strand
CGCATCCTCCAACAGCGGATCGCGGAGGCGCGCAAAGTCGCGTGGCGCGACATACTGAAGCAGCTCCTTGCCTTTGTCGTCGATCAGCAGATGAAGGCCCCGGTCCGGGTAGAGAAAATGTAAGGCGTGTTCAGCGGCGCGCAGGCGTTCCTGCGGCGGGCCGAAACGTTTTTCCACCGTCTCCACATCGAGATCGGCGGCCGGAATAAAGGTGATCGCCGTAATCGGCGCAAGCAGGGCGCGAGAGAGGTCCTCGCGTGCAAGCAGGTAACGAAAGGTGCTGTCGTTCATATGCGTGCGATCGACACTGCGTTCGCGCATACCGTTCAGCGTGTGCGGGTCGATCTGCGCGACCAGAATCATCTTGCCCAGGATGATGCCGGCCGTCACGGAATCGTAATAGGCCTCGAGCGCGCCGGCCTCGCCCTGCGCAGCGACGATGCCAATCTTCATGCCGTCACCGAAGCGCTCGCGCGCGTCCGCGAGCAGGCTTTGCGGCAATTCAAGGCCGAACACCCGAGAATGCCCATCCGCCAGGACTTCGATCTGCCAGGGCAGGCCCTCTACAGGCGCCTGGGCCGAGCGGTCGATCTCGGGGCGCAACGCGACGAACGCGGCCACCGCGCCGGCAATCAGTATCAAAATATATTGGAAGGTCTTCACCCGTGGTTTGCTCCTGAATCAGCGACGGTTGGATGCCGCCCGGCGCTCGGCGCCAGCCGCGCACAAGGAGCAGTCTAGTATCCGAGGATGGGGGCGGGATTGATCGTGATCAATAAGCGGTCGTCGATTGCCCATCGCGTCTTTAAGCGCCCAACCCTTCATGAACGCCGCGTATGGCCCACCTTGCAGATCGAACATCAAGTCCCAGGTTTCGTCGCGCGCTTGCGATGCCGTTGCAGGCTGTGGCTCAGCTCGGAAATAATTTCGCTCGCCGCATCGATGATTTGACCCGATGAAAACCCCGCCTTGTTCATCTCCCGATAAAACGATTTGGCGACGGTCCGTGCCATCTGATCCGGATGCCGGCCCGCACTGACCAGAAGCTCGCTGATGGTCTCTTCCGTTCCGTTGATCAGACTTTGCTGGATGAACCGGGACTTCAGAAGGTTCTGTAGTTGCGATACCTGATGCGATTTGCCGATGAACGGAGCGACGATCTCCAGCAGACGCAGATCTCGCATTTCGAACGGACGGCGATTTCGCGGGCCGCTCGCACTGACGACGCCGATAAAGTCGCCGTTGAGGCGGATCGGCGCCAAAACGGCGCTCCTGCCCGGACGCTCGGGCCTACGCGCGCAGTCCGCGAAATCCGACGTGAGGATATTGGCGAGCAACAGCGGTTTTCCGGTGGCAATCACATGTCCGGCGACACCCTCTCCGGGTGAGATTTTCTCGGCATAGGCAGCCGGCGGATAGTCCCCATAGCTGGCAATCAGGCGCAGCCACGTCTGCTTGCGTTCATTTTCGTTCAGCAACATGACCGAGGCGTTCTCGGCATCGAGCAGCTTCGCCACCGTGCCTGCAAGTTCGCGCAGGCCCTCCTCCCGTCCGCCGCGGCCCGCAAGCAGGCTGGACAGGTCTCTGAGGTTGTCCAAAATCCCTTCGGTTTCACTCATAGGCACAGAATTACAGGCGTTCGTCGCGCCGCCGCTGCGACGATCGAAACACCGGACATAATGATTGATTGACCGCCGCACCCGGTGGTCGGCACGACCGCCAACCGGTCCGCACCGGATGGATTGACGAGGACAGCGCGTTCTTCAGGGCTGGATGTAACTGTAGCCCAATTCCTGAAAGTCGATGATGGCCGTTACACCGCCAGTCACGTACTCCATACCTTCGATGATCTGGTCCGTAGCAGAAATGCCGGTACGCTGAAAATTCGGCAGAAATCCGCTGGCGATGAATGCACGCGTGGTGTTCTGACAAAACAAAAACTTCACGCCACGCTGCATCAGCGCCTGAACCTGCTCCTCGAATTGATTGCGGCCGGTCACCAATTCGCCCGCACCGTTATAGGATTCGTCCTTGATCGTGAGGTAGGCCCCATCGGCGTACGCCACGGCTACGATCTCGAAATCTTTGCCCGGCCGCATGCCGTGTGTGATCTCGTAGTCGTTGAGCATATTGGTGATGTTTCCCAAGCCGTAGGGACGCGTGCAGGCCGTGCGGTCGATATTGCCTGCCGGGTCCCGACAGAACTGGCTGAGCTGGACCACGACGTTGACCTTATGACGACGCTTTATGCAGCGGGTCAGTTCCTGGGTACCGGGACCGAATTCGGCATCCAGGCTCAACCCGCTGACGTATCCCACGGGACACTCGTTGTTGCCGCGCGACCCTGCCTGCACAGGCGGCGCAGCAAACAGGCCCGCCACGACCAGACCCAGTAACATATTCGATATCTTCATCGACCTTCTCCTTTGTCGCTTTCGCTATTCCGCGCTGACGCCGATCCGCGCTCGTGGTGTTTCGGCAAATTTTTTTCGGGTACGCGTTGCTCAGTATAGGATGGCGAAACGCCATTTTTGCAGAAACCCGACAGGGGCCGTGGCTTGGCGCAGTGATTGTTTCGAGGCGCGCTTGGCCGGTTGGGCCGGTGACGCCAGGTACCTACACAGACGGGAACGAAAGAACGATTGGAAGACGCGGCGACCTGCTTTGTTTGGATCTGACGGCAATGCGAACGCACATCGCGGTGGACACCGACAGTGCGGATGGGACCGGCGCAGCGCTTTGGGCTTAGACCGTAGAATTCTCTTCGCCGCTAGGCCACGGCCGAAGCTATTCGGCTTCTTCCATGGTGTTTGGCATCGTACAGCGCGCTGTCCGCGGCACGGATCAGATCGGCGGCCGAGCCGATGGATCGGCGCTCCGACGACGAAACACCGAAGCTCAGGGTGATATGTTCGGCCACCGGCGAGGCCTCGTGGGGAATCTGCAGTGTGCGGATTTGCGCGCGAACGTGCTCGGCTACCGCGATCGCCCCGGCGAGGTTCGTTCGCGGGAGGAGGAACGCAAACTCCTCTCCACCGATCCTCGCCACCACATCCCCGGGGCGCACCAGTGCGCGCCGCATCGCTTGCGCCACCTCGACCAGACATCGATCGCCGGCCGGATGACCATAACGGTCGTTGTATTCTTTGAAGTGGTCGATGTCGGCGAAGATGACGGACAGCGGTTCCTTATTGCGTTCGGCGCTCCCCCACTCCCTCCCGAGTTCTTCTTCGAATAACCGTCGGTTGGGGATTTCCGTGAGCGTGTCCAGGCGCACCAAGTGTTCCAGCGCCCGACTCACTTCGAGCGACGACCTGAGTTCACGGCGCAGGCTTTCGGAATCGCGGAACAGGCGGTGCACCCCTGCCGACGAAGCGAGCATCGCAATGCCGAAGATCACGATCATCAGTCCCATGATGACGTGTATGGGATCGCCCGCGGACACCATGCGCACGCTGATCGGTACGACGGCCGGAATCGCAAAGCACGCGTAGGCATAACTTACGGATGACAGCATAGGCACCGCGCCGGCGACCATACCGCCCAGTACGAAGACGAGAAACACTTGGTGCGGAAAGGATTCGGGATGAAACAGCAGAATGCCGGACGCGCCCCACACTATGCCTGTCGCGCAGGCGCCCCCCACGAAACGACGCACCCAGGCGGGATGATCCACAACGGCATGCCGTGCGGCGCGCCGGAACATCCGCAACGTCAGGAAGCGCGCAGCCGTAACGGCGAACAGTATCGACAGCCAGCCCAGCAGCACGGCGTCGGCGACGGCCCCCTTGAGCACCGCGGCCAGGATGAGCCCGTTCACCAGGTTGACGATCAGCGATACCGGAAGCTGTGCAAAGCTCTGTTCGATCTGCGGGACGAGAATCCCCCGGTCCAGGGTAACGGACGAGGGGTGCATGTGAGCCTCCAAGCGACACCTTCCTTGGCGAGTTGGACTTAAGACCCGCCTCCGTCTACGCGACGGCATATACCGAGTGTAGGCGAACCTGCGTTGGTCATGTACCCCGCGAACAGTACCAGAGCGCGGCGAGGACATCCAACCTCGAATTCCGCGGGGCCGCGGCCTTGGCGCATGCGGGAACGACGACTGAATCCGAGGCTCTGCCAATCAGGGCGCCTGGCAGCGATCGGCGAACAGTTCAGCGGCGGCACCCGACGATAATCAATCGAGTCGGAAACCGAGCTTTAGCTTCACTTGGTAATGGGCCACCTTGCCGTCGACGATGTGCCCGCGGATGTCCTGCACTTCGAACCAGTCGAGGTTGTGCAGGGTCTTCGCGGCCCTTGAAATCGCCTGCTGGATCGCGTCGTCCGTGCTCTGCGCGGACGAGCCTACGAGTTCGATGATCTTATAAACGTTATCGGTCATGGTCGCACCTCTTCGCGGGTTCTCTCGTTCGCCTGCCCTAAGGGAAAAGCATAGACCATGAACCCCTGCGCGGTGCGCGCGTCGTCGCCTCCGTTGCCGCCGCCGGCTATTCCGGCTCCAGCGCAGCCTGCTCGCGCAGCCGCCGCGCGAGTTCCTCTTCGCGCGCGTCTTCGATCACCCGCATGATCGTGGCGACATCGGCGTCGACGGTGCTGCGCTCGAAGCGTCCGGTCAGCTTGCTGTCCGGTTGCAGTTTGCCGCCGGTATAGAGCGCCCAGATCTCCTTACCGTAATCGGTCTTCAACAAACTCGGCGCAAAACTCCCGAAGTGGGCGGTCATGTTGTCGACGTCGCGCTCCAGCATCATGCCCGCGCTGTTGTTGCCGGCCGCGTTGACCGCTTGCGGCAGGTCGATGACGACCGGCCCCTGCGCATCGACCAGCACGTTGAAGGGTGACAGATCGCCGTGCACGAGACCGGCGCAGAGCATGCGCACGATTTCCGCCATCATCACCCGGTGATACTCGAGCGCTTGGGCTTCGGATAAGGACACATCGTTGAGGCGGGGCGCGGCACCGCCTTCGGCGTCCGTCACCAGTTCCATCAACAGGACGCCGTCGACGAAACCAAAGGGGCGCGGTACCCGCACCCCGGCCGCGGCCAACCGATAGAGTGCGTCGACTTCGGCGTTCAGCCAGGCGTCTTCCGATTTCTTCTGGCCGTAACGGCTGCCCTTGCCCATGGCGCGGGCCTGGCGGGTATTCCTGACCTTGCGACCCTCCTGATACTGCACGGCCTGTTTGAAGCTGCGCTGGTTCGCTTCCTTGTAGACCTTGGCACAGCGAATCTCGGAACCGCAGCGGACCACATAGACCTGCGCTTCTTTGCCGCTCATCAATTGGGAAAGGACTTCATCGACCAGACCGTCGTCGACCAGGGGTTGCAATCTTCTCGGTACTTTCATTTAACGTCGGTCGTCTGGCGGTTGCCTGGGAAAAGGGGCTGAAGAATACCATTTTTCGCGTTCCGCCAGGTACTGGACGCCAGCCGGCCAGGCCCTGTGGCGGTGCGGAAACCGGTTCTTTTTTCGAAATCCCTGCTGCAACCGGCGCCATGACGGACAAGGGAAAGCACGGCGTGCCCGGGCGCGCCGCACCCCATCTCCTCCTATCTGCCACGCTACGAAAATCCGCTGGAAACGCCTGCGGCTTCCGCGCCTGCGCCGTGGCTAGTCGTGTTCGCGCGCCTTGTCCCCAATGGCGTCGCCCGCCTGCTCGATATCTTCACCGGCCCCTTCCATGGTGTTGCAGGCGCTCAGACCAAAGGCGAAGGTCAGAGCGAACAGTAGCGCGTAGAGCCGTTGCAGCATTCCGGTTTCCATCTGAGCTTTCCTCCGGGTTGAAAGTCATAACGCCGAGCCTGGTTGAACGGACGAAAATTTCAACGCGCACCGGCCGCGACGGCCATTCCAGTCATTGTCCAAGTCAGAATAACAAAGGCGTCGGCCGGGTGGTTTGCGATTACGCAACCGGGATACCGACCAAAACAGGGCCCGTTCGACCCGATTTCCGATTGCCAGCGCGGCTTTACCGATTATCCGCACAGTCGAGGAAAGTCTTTCTCAGGTGCCGGCGCGCCACATCACCGCGCTTTCTCCCTTGGCGGCCGCCTCCAGTAAGGCGATCAAGGGCGACGCCCGGTGCGGAAGACTGACGGGGCGTTCGTCCTCGTCTTCCTGATCGGACACCTGCGGTTGCG
>JBAYTM010000143.1:0-6157 GCA_041675685.1 Thiohalobacteraceae bacterium | reverse complement strand
CCGCCGTGGCCCTGCAGCTCGAGAACGTCTTCGCCGGTAAAGGAATGCGGGGCGGGAAAATACAGCGCGAGCCCGCTGTCGATCGCCGCGCCCGCGGCATCGTGAAATTCACGCAGGACAGCCTGACGTGGCGGCGGCAAGGCGCCGAGCAGGACCGTCGCGATTTGCGGGACCGCCGGGCCGGAGACGCGGACGATGCCGACACCGCCCCGCCCGGGCGGCGTGGCGATGGCGGCGATGCTGTCGTTCTGTGTTGCGGAATCCGGCATGGGCGTCACCGCATCTCGGCGGAGTGCGCGCCGGCTACTTGGTGCCTTGCTCCACGCGCTTGGTGATCACCCATTGCTGCGCGATCGACAGCACGTTGTTGGTGACCCAGTAAAGGACCAGGCCCGAGGGGAAGAAGGCAAAGAAGATGGTGAAGACAAAGGGCAACACCATCATCACCTTCGCCTGCATCGGATCCAGCGGCGCCGGATTGAGCTTCTGCTGAATGAACATGGTCACGCCCATGATCAGCGGCAGCACATAGTAGGGGTCCTTGTCGGAGAGATCGGTCAGCCAGAGGATGAACGGCGCCTGGCGCATCTCGACGCTTTCCAACAACACCCAGTACAGCGCGATGAACACCGGGATCTGGATCACGATGGGCAGACAGCCGCCGAGCGGATTGATCTTCTCGGTGCGGTAGATGTCCATCATGGCCTGATTGAGCTTCTGGCGATCGTCGCCGTAGCGCTCTTTAAGCCCCTGCAGGCGCGGCGCAAGCTTACGCATCTGCGCCATGGAGCGGTAACTGGTCTCCGACAGCTTGTAGAAGGCGAGCTTGATCAGGATGGTGAGCAGGATGATCGACCAGCCCCAATTGCCGACCAGATCGTGGATCTTTTCGAGCAACCAGAAGATCGGCTTGGCGAGTACCGTCAAGACGCCATAGTCGACCGTCAGTTCGAGCCCGGGCGCGACCTCGCTCAGGGCGTCTTGAAGTTTCGGCCCGACGAACAGGCGCGTGCTGAACCGTTCGGTCGCGCCGTTCGCGACCTGTACCGTCGGCGCGACCATGCCGAGCACATAGCGGTCGCCGTCCAGGGCACGGCTGTAGTAGTGATTGGGTTGGCCGGTCTCCGGGATCAGCGCCCCGACGAAATAGTGCTGGATCATCGCCGCCCAGCCGTTGGTGATGTCGCGCGCCAGCGGGGCCTTGGACATGTCCGAGAAATCGATCTTCTCGTATTTCTCTTCGGGGCTGTAGATGACGCCGCCGAGATAGGTGTAGATGAAGCGGTTGTCGCGCTCGGTGGTGCCCTCGGTACGCTGCAGCTGGCGGTACTGATGTCCGGCCCAGTCCGCACCCGAGGCGTTGGTCACCTCCTGCTCGAGCTCGATCACATAGGAGCCGGGGCGGAAGCGATAGCGCTTCGTGACCTGCACGCCTTGCGGACTGCGCCAGATCAAAGGCACCTCGAGGACGTCCTGACCGACCGCCAGGCGGTACTCGGACTGCGCGGCCTCGAAGACGACGTGGTGGGTCGGTTCGGTCCCGGTCTGGGTACGCAGACCCGACTGGATGATGAACAGATTGGGCAGTTGGTCATCGAGCAGGCGCACCGGGGTCTCGGGCGCATTCGATTCCTTGGGATACTGCAGCAGATCCGCCCTGCGGAGGTCGCCGCCCTGGGTGTCGATCTCGATGTCGAACACGTCGGTCACGACCCGGACGCGTCCGACGCTCGCCAGACCGGCCTCGGCATCGCTCGACTGCGTGCGCGGGGCGGCGGGCGCCGCGGGCAGGTCGGCCGCGGGTGCGGTCGTCGCGGCCCGGCCCGGCGCCTCGGCTTCCTGCGTCACCGGCTCGGGCGCCGAATAATCGCGTTGCCAAGCCTCCCACAACATCAGGGCGATGAACGACAGCGCGATGAACAGGAACAGACGTTGATTATCCATGATGATGACAGTGCGGTGATTTTTCGGGTACGGGGTCCACGCCACCGGGATGCCAGGGATGGCAGCGGCCGAGACGGCGGAGCGCGAGGCCCAGGCCGCGCCAGCTACCGAACCGCTCGATGGCGGTCTGCGCGTAACAGGAACAGCTGGGATAGAAACGGCAATGCTGGCCCACCCAGGGACTCAGCAGATAGCGGTAGGCGCGGATGGACAGGATCAGGAGGCTGCGCATGGGCGTCGCTTGACTCGGTTCCAATGCTGTTCCAGTTCGGCCCGTAGCGCCTTGCCGGGCGTCGTCGCGGCCGCATTGCGGGCCAGAACGACAAAATCCCAGCCAGGAACTTCGCCCTGGTGCTGGCGAAAGCTTTCGCGGACGCAGCGTTTGATTCGATTGCGTGCCACGGCGCGCGGCACCGCCTTGCGCGAGATGGCGAGACCGAGTCGGGAGTAGCCCAGACCGTTCGGCGCCATCAACAGGGTCAGGGCCCGGCTGTTGGAGCGCTTCGCCTCGGCGAACACGCGCCGGTACTCGACCGGCCGGGTCAGGCGCGCCCTGCGCGAAAAGCTGGCGGGGCCCGGCGCCAAGGGGAAAACTAAACGCTCAGACGGGCGCGGCCCTTGGCGCGACGCGCCTTGATAATCAGACGGCCGTTCTTGGTGCTCATGCGCGCGCGAAAGCCGTGGGTGCGCTTGCGGTGCAGATTACTGGGCTGGAAAGTTCTTTTCATGGCTGAAACTCATCGTCTGATGGCCGTCCCACCCGGACAGTGGATGGCGGAAAACGCGCAATGTTACTGGCTGCGATGAACGGGTGTCAATCTAGAGCGCCGGCGGGGGCGTGTGGATAAGTCGCGACGGCGGGTATAGACTGCTGCCCTCCCTGTACGCCACTCATGACCGTTCTGGAGGTTTGGAGCGTTGGACGCGCCGTTGTGGAAGAAATGTCTGGATCGGCTGGAGACCGAACTGCCCGAACAGCAGTTCAATACCTGGATCCGCCCTCTGCACGCCGTCGCGGAAGATCATTGCCTGCGCCTCTTGGCGCCGAACCGCTTCGTGTTGGATTGGGTCAGGGAACATTTCTTCGACCAGATCCACCAGGCGGTGGAGGACTTCGCCGACCCGCCGGTTCCCAAGGTACTGCTGGAGGTCGGCACCCGCCGCAGCGCCGCCCCCGAAACCAGGGCGTCGGAACCGGAGACGCGGTTCGCGCGCGAGACCGAACGGCCCAACCCGCGCCGGAACACCACGAGCAATCACTCGCTCAATCTGAGCTTCACCTTCGAGAATTTCGTCGAGGGAAAGTCCAACCAGCTGGCGCGGGCGGCCTCCACCCAGGTCGGTGAAAATCCTGGAGCGGCCTACAACCCGCTGTTCATCTATGGCGGGGTCGGACTCGGCAAGACCCATCTGATGCATGCGGTGGGCAATCTCATCCTGGCCAGCAAACCGAACGCGAAGGTCGTCTATCTGCACTCCGAGCGCTTCGTCGCCGACATGGTCAAGGCGCTGCAACACAACGCCATCAACGAATTCAAACGCTATTACCGGTCCGTCGACGCCCTGCTGATTGACGATATCCAATTCTTCGCCGGCAAAGAGCGTTCGCAAGAAGAATTTTTTCACACCTTCAACGCGCTGCTCGAAGGCCAACAACAGGTGATTCTCACCTGCGACCGCTATCCCAAGGAGGTCGCAGGCCTCGAAGAGCGTCTGAAATCGCGCTTCGGCTGGGGTCTGACGGTGGCGGTCGAGCCGCCCGAGTTGGAGATGCGGGTGGCGATCCTGATGTCGAAGGCGGCACAGGGCCAGATCGAACTGCCGAACGAGGTCGCCTTCTTCATCGCCAAGCGCATTCAGTCCAACATCCGCGAACTCGAAGGTGCCTTACGCCGTGTGGTGGCCAGCTCGCGTTTTACCGGGCGCCCGATTACGCTGGAGTTCGCGAAAGAGGCGCTGCGCGATCTGCTCGCCTTGCAGGACAAGCTGGTTTCTATCGAGAATATCCAGAAGACGGTCGCCGACTACTATAAGATACGCATCGCGGATCTGCTGTCGGCGCGCCGCAGTCGTTCCATCGCGCGGCCGCGGCAGGTGGCGATGGCGCTGGCCAAGGAATTGACCAGCCACAGCCTGCCCGAGATCGGCGACTCCTTCGGCGGCCGCGACCACACCACGGTGCTGCACGCCTGCCGCAAGATCGCGGAACTGCGCGAGAGCGAGGCGCGCATCAAAGAGGACTATTACAACCTGTTGAGAACCCTGACCACTTGATGTGGATAAGTTGTGTGCAAGACCGTGCGGAACGATCCGCTCAGGTTATCCACAACTCGTACACAACCCTCAGCGGCACTTGCCAAGAGGGTTTACGGCGCTCCAAGTTACTGATAAAAAGCCCTTTACGCGGATTATCCACAACATCGGGGCGCAGTAATAATAATCACAAGTAAGAGTTATCAAGAATCTATAAAGATTAAGACGACACAGGACAACCCATGAAATTCAAGATTCAGCGGGAAGCACTTCTCAAGCCTCTCCAGCAGATCATCGGCGTCGTCGAGCGGCGGCAGACCCTTCCCGTCTTGGGCAACATCCTGGTTCAGGCGAACGAAACCGGGTTGACCCTGACCGCTACCGATCTTGAAGTCGAACTGATCGCCAAGGTGGAACAAAACGTGGACGGCGGCGGCGAGACGACCCTGCCGGCGCGCAAGCTGTTGGACATCTGTCGCACCCTGCCCGACGAGGCCTGGCTGGAGATCCGTGTCGAACAGGACCGTGCCAGCGTGCGTTCGGGCAAGAGCCGCTTCACCTTGGCGACGCTGCCGGCGTCGGACTTCCCGGTCATCGAAGAGTTGAAAAGCGTGCAGGCCTTCGCGCTCCCGCAGAAGGATCTCAAGGAGCTGATCGAACGCACCCATTTCTCGATGGCGCAGCAGGACGTGCGTTATTACCTGAACGGTCTGATGCTCGAACTGGATAAAAAAGGACTGCGCAGCGTAGCGACGGACGGGCACCGCCTGGCGATGTGCGAGATGACGGCCAACACGGGGATGAGCGAGAGTCAGCAGGTCATCGTGCCGCGCAAGGGTGTTCAGGAGCTGTTGCGGCTGCTGGAAAGCGAGGCGGGCGAGGTACAGATACAACTCGGAAGCAATCACATCCGCGTCAGCACCCCGGAGATCCGCTTCACCTCCAAGCTCATCGACGGGCGGTTTCCCGATTACCACCGGGTCATGCCCAAGGCCTGCGACAAGCAGATCCAGGCCGAGCGCGGTCAATTGCGTCAGGCCCTGGCCCGGACCTCGATCCTGTCCAACGAGAAATACCGCGGCATCCGCCTGAGTCTTGATAAGAATGTTCTTAAAATTCAAGCACATAATCCAGAGCAGGAAGAGGCCGAGGAAGAGCTCGAGGTGCAGTACGGTGGCGACTCGCTGGAAATTGGATTCAACGTGACCTACCTGCTGGACGCGCTGGGCGCATTGCCGGGCGAAGACGTACGGATCTTGTTGTCCGACGCGAACAGCAGCTGCCTGATCGAAGAGGGTCGCAGCGGGCACTGCAAGTACGTCGTTATGCCGATGCGGCTCTGATTCGCCGCGGGCACGCCGATGACTGTTCTCAGTCTCGCGGTCCGCGATTTCCGCAACATCGCGAATGCCGAGCTCGCTTTTTCGTCCGGCCTGAATCTCTTTACCGGCGACAATGGCGCAGGCAAGACCAGCCTGCTCGAAGCACTCTACTTTCTCGGGCGCGTCCAGTCGTTCCGCACCGCACAGCCTGCCCAGTTAATTCGCGGCGGCACCGATTCCTTACTCGTTACCGGCCAACTCGCCGAGCCCGACGGCGGGACCATCGCCGTCGGCGTGGAGCGCTCGCGGACCGCCGCGCGGGTTCGTTTGGCGGGCCACCCGGTATCGGGGCTCGCGGAGCTCTTGGCACACTTTCCTTTCCAAGTCCTAACCCCGGACAGTCATGAACTGCTCAACGGCGGCCCGCGCGCGCGGCGGCGTTATCTCGACTGGGGCGTGTTCCACGTGGAACCGGGCTTCCTTCCCGCCTGGCGACGCTTCGGCCGGGCGGTGCGACAGCGAAACGCTGCGCTCCGCAGCCAGGTTTCGCTCGCCGAGTTGCGGCTTTGGGATAGGGAACTGGCCGCGACAGCCGAACTCCTCGATCGACAGCGCGCCGCTTATATCGCGGAACTGTT
>JBAYTM010000142.1:0-6168 GCA_041675685.1 Thiohalobacteraceae bacterium | reverse complement strand
TCGCCATGCACCAGCAGCGGCAGACCGACGTCGGCCATGGTTTCGAGCGCGGCATAGGTCTTCGACAAAGCCGTCACCCCGGCATCCGAATTGGTGGTGGCGCCTGCGGGGTAGTACTTCACGGCCTGGACGATGCCGCTGGCCTTGGCGCGGCGTATCTCTTCAGGTGGCGTATTGTCGGTCAGGTACAGCGTCATCAGGGGTTCGAAGACGTGTTCGACGTGCAATGCCGCGAGGATGCGCTCGCGATACGCCGCCGCCTGCTCGGTGGTAGTGATCGGCGGCTTGAGATTGGGCATGACGATGGCGCGCGCGAACTGCGTGGCGGTGTGCTTGACGGCGCTTTCGAGCACCGCGCCGTCGCGCAGATGCAGATGCCAGTCGTCGGGGCGGGTGAGGCTGAGGCTGTCCATGGGTCGCTGCCGTTTGCGGGGTCTGGGGTGATTATACGTCCCGCGCGCCCTTAGTCAGCAGTACAGTTTCGGACGTGGGTCAGTATGCGCAGGCAGGGCGTCGTGCCGAGTTCGCAATAGACGTTTCGGCGCCTTGCCAAGCTGCGCGGATCTGCCCTACGGGATCTACGCACGTCAGCTTTGCAACCAACCGCACTGCCGGGGCAGGCACCCAGACGCGCATTGAATCTCCAACAGCGCAAGCCCCATGCGTTCGGCTGCGGGCCGGCCGTTGCCTGAAGCCGACTTGCGAAGCTCGGAGGCGGCAGGCAACGGCCGGCCCGCAGCTTGCGCTTCACCGCAGGCTACCGAGTATGCTTCGCCCACATCGGGTGCGTTACGCGTGCTGACGCTTCGTTCGCAATGACGCCGGCCGGCCGGCGGGCGCAGTGACGATCGGCAGGCTAGAATCTGTCACCCAGCGCGTCCATAGCGTTCAGATCCTCGACCTGAAACTGCTCCGCGTCGGCATCGCCCTGTGCGAAGCGCGCGATGTGGAACAGCGCGCCGCCTTCGTGCACCAGCGGAATGTTGGTGCAACCGATGACGATGCCCGCCGAAGGGGCGAGGACCTCGACCTCGCGTTCGCCGAAGGGATCGGCGACGACGCCGAGACAGTCACCCTGACGCACCTGGGTGCCCAGGCTGGCGCGGGCGCGCAGGATGCCGCTCTGCGGCGCGCGGATCCAACTACTGGAGCGCACGAGCAGGCTGCGTGGCCGCTTGGCCGGCTCGGGCCGCGGCAGCATGCGCAGTTCGCGCATCACGGCGACGACGCCGCGCACGCCGCGGCGGATGCCGTCCTCGTTGAAGCGCAGTGCCTCGCCGGCCTCGTAGAGCAACGTATGCACGCCGGCCTCCGAGGCCAGTTTGCGCAGCGAGCCGTCCACCAGCGCGCCGTTGATGATCACGGGCGCGCCGAAGGCATGCGCCATGCGCGCGATCTCGGGATTGTCCAGATTGCCGCGCACCTGCGCGAGATTGTCCCGGTGAATGGCCGCGCTA
Organism: Thiohalobacteraceae bacterium; assembly: GCA_041675685.1. GTDB lineage: Bacteria > Pseudomonadota > Gammaproteobacteria > Thiohalobacterales > Thiohalobacteraceae > JAHJQQ01. The sequence continues at coordinate 4,711 of JBAYTM010000142.1, read as the reverse complement.
TGCAGGTCGATCCCGTGCGTGCACTTGTGGACGATCTCGTGCAGAAAGATGTTCGCCACCCGCGCAGTCAGCGAGCCGGTTTCCGAGCCCGGAAAGGAGCGATTGAGGTCGCGGCGGTCGGGCAGGTAGCGCGAATGATTGATGAAGCCGTGCACGTTGACGATGGGCACGGCGATCAGCGTGCCGCGCAGGCGTTTGATGATCGGCAGCTTGAGGGTCCGGCGGATGATCTCGACGCCGTTGATCTCGTCGCCGTGGACGGCGCCGCTCAAAAACAGTCGTGGCCCCGGATGCCGGCTGTGGATCACGTGCACCGGGATGGTGACGGGCGCGTGCGTATACAACTGCGTCACCGGGATATCGATATAGGCCTGCGTTCCGGGCGCGACGCGGCTGCCGTTGATTTGCAGGGGTTCTATGCTACGCATGATCCGCTGAGTCGTACTCCGGAACGGTCACTCACCGCCGGCCTCAGTATGCCACGACCAAGTCCTCAGGGTACCCGGACGGCCCTCTATCGGTTTCGACTTGCACCTTGTATCTTGTCTCTTGCACCTGCCAAAGGCCCGTCATGAAAATCGCGATCCTCTCCCGCAAGAAGACCCTGTACTCGACCCAGCGGTTGGTCGAGGCGGCGCAGTTGCACGGCCATCAAGTGCAGGTGATCGATACCTTGCGTTGCTATATGAACATCGCCTCGCACATGCCTGAGATCCATTACCGCGGCGAGAATCTGAGCGGCTTCGACGCAGTGATACCGCGCATCGGCGCCTCGATTACCTTCTACGGCACCGCTGTCGTGCGCCAATTCGAGATGATGGGCGTCTACTCGCTCAACGAATCCGTCGCCATTGCGCGTTCGCGCGACAAGCTGCGGTCAGTGCAGCTGCTCGCACGCAAGGGCATCGGCCTGCCGGTCAGCGGCTTCGCGCATTCGCCCGACGACGTGCAGGACCTGATCAAAATGGTCGGCGGCGCACCGCTGGTAATCAAATTGCTCGAGGGCACCCAGGGTATAGGCGTCGTGCTCGCGGAAACGCAGCAGGCGGCGGAGAGCGTCATCGAGGCCTTCATGGGGCTGAAGGCCAATATCCTGGTGCAGGAATTCATCAAAGAGGCCGGCGGCGCCGACATCCGCTGTTTCGTGATCGGCGACAAAGTCGTTGCCGCCATGCAGCGTCAGGCCCAGGCCGGCGAATTCCGCTCCAACCTGCACCGCGGCGGCAGTGCCTCGCTGATCAAGATTACGCCCGAAGAGCGTTCAACCGCCGTACGCGCCGCCGCCGTCATGGGCCTCAACGTCGCCGGCGTCGACATCCTGCGCTCCAATCACGGCCCGGTGGTGATGGAAGTCAATTCCTCGCCAGGCCTCGAAGGCATCGAAGCCGTCACCGGCAAAGACATCGCCGGCATGATCATGGAATTCATCGCCAAAGAAGCCAAACCCAACAAGACCCGAACCCGCGGCAAGGGATAACCGATTCGAAAAATCGTTCAACGCAAAGGCGCAGAAGGCGCGCGAAGGAAAAGACTTCTAGAAAAGCTTGGGCGCGAGTCGCCACGAAGGAAAATCCCTTTAAGAAGATCAGTCATTCCGGCGCAGGCCGGAATCCAGTTCCCTGGATCCTGGATTCCGGCCTGCGCCGGAATGACGGTACTGCTTGGGTTTCGGCTTTACATCTTCTTCGCGCCTTTGCGTCCTTCGCGGTTAAATTTGTTTTTGTCTTTTCCCGACGTCAGGCAGTCAGCCGTTTGTACTTGATCCGATGCGGCTGGTCGGCTTCGACGCCGAGGCGGCGTTTGCGGTCGGCTTCGTAGTCGGCGTAGTTGCCTTCGAACCATTCCACGTGACTGTCGCCTTCGAAGGCGAGGATATGCGTCGCCAGCCGGTCGAGGAACCAACGGTCATGCGAGGTGACCAGTACACAGCCGGGGAATTCCAGCAGCGCCTCTTCCAGCGCGCGCAGGGTTTCGACATCGAGGTCGTTGGTCGGTTCGTCGAGCATCAGCACGTTACCGCCGCTCTTCAGCAGTTTGGCAAGATGCACGCGATTGCGTTCGCCGCCGGACAGATCGCCGACACGCTTCTGCTGGTCCGATCCGGAAAAATTGAAGCGCGAGACATAGCCGCGTGACGGCGTCTCGTAGCGGCCGACGACGATGACGTCCTGCCCATCCGAGATCTCTTCCCATACTGTCTTGTTGCCGTCCAATGCGTCTCGACTCTGATCGACATAGGCGAGCTGCACGGTCTCGCCGATGCGCAACTCGCCTTCGTCCGGCTGCTCCTGTCCGTTGAGCATGCGGAACAAGGTCGTCTTGCCGGCGCCGTTGGGGCCGATGATGCCGACGATGGCGCCGCGCGGAATGCTGACGCTCAGGTCGTCGATGAGCACGCGTTCGCCGAAGCTTTTCTTGAGTCCCTTGGCTTCGATCACCAGTTCGCCGAGGCGCGGGCCCGGCGGGATGTAGATCTCGCGGGTTTCGTTGCGGGTCTGGTACTCCTGCGATTGCAGTTCCTCGAAGCGCGCCAGCCGCGCCTTGCTCTTTGCCTGCCGGCCTTTCGGGTTGGCGCGCACCCATTCGAGTTCGTCCTTGATGGCGCGTTCGCGGGCGGCCTGGGATTTCTGCTCCTGCGCCAGGCGCTTCTCTTTCTGTTCCAGCCAGCTGGAATAGTTGCCTTCGAAAGGAATGCCCCGGCCTCGGTCGAGTTCCAGGATCCAGCCCGCGACATTGTCGAGGAAGTAACGATCGTGGGTCACCGCCACCACGGTACCCGGGAACTCATGGAGGAAACGTTCCAGCCAGGCGACCGATTCGGCATCCAGGTGGTTGGTCGGTTCGTCGAGCAACAGCATGTCCGGTGCGGACAACAGCAGTTTACAGAGCGCGACACGGCGCTTCTCGCCGCCGGAAAGCTTGGTGACGTCGGCATCCCAGGGCGGCAGGCGCAGGGCCTCGGCTGCAACTTCGAGGGTGCGTTCGAGATTGTGCGCATCCGCGGCCTGAATGATGTTTTCCAGGCGCGCCTGTTCGGCGGCGAGCGCATCGAAGTCGGCATCGGGTTCCGCGTAGGCGGCATAGACCTCGTCGAGGCGTTGTTGCGCGGCCTTGATCTCGCCCAGGCCCTCTTCGACATTTCCGCGCACGTCCTTGGTCGGATCGAGTTGCGGTTCCTGCGACAGATAGCCGATCTTGATGCCCGGCTGCGGCCGCGCTTCGCCTTCGATCTCGGTATCGACGCCCGCCATGATGCGCAGCAAGGTGGATTTGCCGGAACCGTTCAGGCCGAGCACGCCGATCTTGGCGCCGGGGAAGAACGACAAGGAGATGTCTTGCAGGATCCAACGCTTGGGGGGCACGACTTTGCCCACGCGATTCATGGTATATACGTACTGAGCCATAGATTCACCGATTCGATTGCTGCGCAGCTGTTCAACAGCCGGGGATTATCTGTGAAACGCCTGCGACTTTCCATGCGCTGTTCGCGACGCAAATGCCGTCCGGTCCGATGATCGAGTCGCGCCGCACATCCGCGGCCGGCCATCGGTCGCTGGCCGCAATCGCCAGCCTCGTCCTGTTGCCGCTGCTGTTCGTGCTCGATCGGCTGGCGCCCTTGGGTGTGGCGGCCGGCGTGCTGTACGTCATTCCGGTCCTGCTGACGTTGGCGGCGTCCGGGCGGTTCACGCTGGCCGTCGCCATGATCGCGACGCTGCTGGTACTGCTGGAACCGGTAGTATCCCAACCCGAAATATTCGGCTGGATGGCCCTGCTCAATCGAGTGCTGGCGCTGCTGGTGATCTGGTCGACGGCGGCGCTGGTGCAGATCCGCCGCCGCGCGGAGCGCCGCGTCCGCGCGGCGCAAACGGGACTGGAACAGACCGTCGAGCGGCGCACGGCGCACCTCGCAGAACTGAACGAACGCCTTGCGCGCGAGGCGGCGGAGCGCAGCCAGATCGAACAGGCGCTGCGCGAAAGCAACGAGCGTTTCCGCGCGATGGTCGAGGTGACCAGCGACTGGGTGTGGGAAATCGACGCCGAGCACCGTTATACCTATGCGAGCCCCAAGGTTCAGGAGCTGCTTGGTTACGCCCCGCAGGAGGTGGTCGGCCGGACGCCGTTCGATTTCATGCCGGCGGACGAGGCCGACCGGGTTCGTCGCGAGTATCTGACGCGGGTGGCGTCGCAGCGGCCTATCGACTGCCTGGAGAATCTCAACTGTCACCGCGACGGGCGCCTGGTGGTGCTGGAGACCAGTGCCGTGCCGATGTTCGATGCCGCGGGCGCTTTGCGCGGTTTCCGCGGCATCGACCGCGATGTCACGGAACGCAAGGCCGTCGAGCGCGGCCTGCTGGCGAGCGAGCGGGGTCTGCGCCAGATCATCGATCTGGTGCCACATCGTATCTTCGTCAAAGACCGCGAGGGTCGGTTCCTGATCGCCAACCGCGCGGTCGCGCAGGCCTACGGCCTCCCGGTGGAGGCGGTTCTCGGTCGCGCGCAACAGGATACTCACCACGACCGGCAGGAGGCCGAGCGTATGTTCGTCGATGACCTCAGCGTCATCGAACAGGGCGAGACCAGGCTTATCCCGGAGGAGCGCTTTACGAACGCGGACGGAAGCGTCTGTATTTTGAGAACGGTCAAGATCCCGTTCGAGCTGCCGGATCAGCGTGGGCGCGCAGTGCTGGGTATGGCTATCGATGTCACGGAG